>JBEKUR010000016.1:0-54828 GCA_049514855.1 Terriglobia bacterium | reverse complement strand
GCCTGTGGCGGGAGACAGGGGAGTTGAACGAGGTGATTCGCGAAGCCGCGGACCTCTCCCTGGGGCTGGGTGAAAACGTTGGGCGGCGAATCGAAACCAGCGCCTTCCCGCACAAGAGCGTGAGCATCTTTGCCACCGCTTACCGACTTTCCATTCCCGCTACGGTGCATGTGGGCATTGGATATGACATCATCCATGAGCACCCGAACTGTGATGGGGCAGCCCTCGGCGCGGCCAGCTACCGTGACTTCCTGATCTTCGCGAGGTCGGTTGAAGACCTCGAGGGGGGAATCATGCTCGATTTTGGTTCCGCCATCATGAGCCCGGAGGTCTATCTGAAAGCCCTTTCCATGGCTCGCAACGTGGCTCATCAGCGAGGGCACGCGATCGCGCACTTCACGACTGCGGTCTTTGACCTTGTCCCAATTCAGGGTGACATCCACCATGAATTGCCGAAGAGTGACCCGGGATACTATTTCCGACCCCACAAGACGATCCTGGTCAGAACCGTGGCGGATGGGGGAGAAAGCTTTTACTTTTGCGGTGACCATCGGGCGACCGTGCCTGCACTGCGGCGCACCTTACTGGAGCTCAAATGACGACGGCTGAGATTCTGGACGGCTTTAAGAAACTCAAGGCACTGGTGGTAGGGGACATCTGCCTGGATCGCTGGTGCACTTACGATCCCGCCACCTCGGAACCCTCCCGTGAAACCGGGATCCCCCGGCTCGGCATCACCTCCACAGAGGTCACTCCGGGCGCTGGCGGGACGGTGGCCAATAATCTTGCCGCCTTGGGAGCCGGGAAAGTAGCCGTCCTGGGAATCCGCGGCGACGATGGTTTTGGATTTGAGTTGGTCCGGGCTTTGAACGAGCGGGGAATCTCCGCCAGCCTGATGGTGGAAATCCGCAGGTGGCAGACATTCACCTACACCAAGCTCTTAAACAGTCAAACCGGCGTTGAGGACCAACCAAGAGTGGACTTCATCTCCACCAAGCCGCTTCCCCTGGAGGCGGAAAAGAGAGTCATAGATAACCTTGTTTCCGCCATCGAGGCTTTTGACGTTGTTCTTGTCGCCGACCAGGCAGAGACGGCTGCCGGCGGAGTGGTTACCCCTGCGGTCCGTGACTCGATGATCGAGCTTGCGGGAAGGCATGCCAGTAAGGTGTTTCTAGTGGACTCTCGAAAACGAGTGCACCTGTTCCGGAAAGTGATGAGCAAGCCTAATCGCGCGGAGGCCGAAGCGGCCTGTGAGCAACTTTTTGGGCATCTCGATTTCAGACGGCTGCGCGAACACCTGGGAGCCAGGGCGGTGATGGTGACGCACGGGCCCCAGGGCGCCCTGGTGGTGGAAGAGGGCAAAGAAACGTGGGCCAAAGCCCGCGCGGTTGAGAACCCGGTGGACATCTGTGGCGCCGGGGATAGCTTTGCTGCCGGGACGGCGCTAACCATGGCGGTGACAGGTGACCCCGTCGCCGCGGCGAGCTTCGGCAATCTTGTGGCGTCGATTACCGTCATGAAGAAAGGTACGGGCGCGGCTTCGCCGCAGGAGGTCATAGAGGCTGCGACGCGGGCCCTGTGACCATCGGTATGTGGTAGATGGTATGTGGTAGGTGGGGGTGCAGGGCCCACCTACTACATACCACCTACCGTATACCACCTACCTTCCTTCGACCGAATTCTCCGAAAGCGCCTCCGCATTTACTTATCGAAAAGCTCCATCTCGGTGATCTGGGAAAGAATGTGCCCGATGAGGATGTGTGCTTCCTGGATGCGAGGAGTAGAATCTGCCGGGACGCAAATGCAGTAACGTGCCACTTCCGTCAGCATGCTTCCGTCTCTTCCCGTAAGGGCAATTGTGACCAAGCCCTTGGCTTTCGCCGTCGCCAGCGCCTTCAACACGTTGGGAGACTTTCCGCTGGTTGAAATGCCGACCGCAATGTCTCCTTCTCCTCCCAGAGCTTCCACCTGCCGGGCAAATACATTCTCATAGCTGTAATCGTTGCCGATTCCGGTGAGTGCAGAGGTGTTGACCGTCAGCGCGAGAGCGGGGAGAGGGGTTCGCTCCATCTGGAATCTGCCCACAAATTCCGCGGCAATGTGTTGAGCGTCAGCCGCACTGCCGCCGTTACCGAAGAGCAGGATTTTGTGCCCCTGGCTCAAGGCCGACACGAATTGCTTTGACACAGTGGCTATAAGGCTCAGGAGGTCTTTGTCGTCGAGCAGGGCTTGTTTCACTTTCAGACTTTCCTGGATCGAATTAGCAATCAGGAGAGCGATGTCATGGCGCATATAAATTCCTTCCGCGAAGTCGTCAGTTGTCAGCTTTCAGCTATCAGCCGTCAGCTTTCAGCTATCAGCCTCCAGCACTCCGACGGTGCAAATCGCACTATCTTCCCTGCCGGCTGCTTCGTGCTTTTGAAGAGGCCTCTGGACTCGCCGGGGCTCTGCGCTTGCTGTCCCCCTGACACCTGAAACCTGGCACCTGAAACCTGTTCTTGGGAGCTAGAAGCCCAGGGCGACACAAAGGGCCGCCACGTCACCAATGCGTTCGTCGAGCGCCGCTGGGACAATTTCGCAGCTTGCCGCCGCAGGGGCTAGCGCTTCTCGTCGCATGACTGAACGAGCCGGCTCGAGCAACAAGTCGCCCAGCCGCATGGCGAGGCCTCCGATCACGATTCGTTCCGGGTTCAGCAAGTCAACGAGAATGGCAAGCACCGCACCCAGCCGCCGGCCTGTTGATTGAATGATCCCAACGGCAATGCGGTCTCCCCGCTGCGCGGCCAAGCCCACATCCCGCGCCGTCAGCGCCTTACCGGACTGAAGAAGTTTGGTGAGCGTGGTTTTTTGCTTGTTCTTTGCGGCCCTGGCAACCGCCTGGGCAGCCCAATGGGCTATGCCTCCACCACTCGCCCACCCTTCGGCGGAGCCCGCTTTGTTATGTCCGACCGGTCCAGTCCGCGTCAGGCGGATGTGGCCGACTTCCCCCGCCAAGTCGTTAGTGCCGTGATAAAGATGGCCATCCGTGATGATGCCCGCACCGAGGCCCGTTCCCATGGTAAGGAAGACCATATTCTGTGTTCCCTGGCCGGCGCCAAAGCGGTGCTCCGCCACGGCGCCTGCGTTGGCGTCATTCTCCACTTGGCACTCAGCCCCAAATTCTTCCTCCATAATTGCCTTGATTGGGACGTTATCCCAGGTTGGAAGATTGGGGGGCGATTGGATAACGCCCTGGATTCGATCCAGCGGGCCGCCGCAACTCACGCCTATCCGCTTGATGGCGGATATCTCGAGCCCTTGCTGAGCAAGCAGGACGCGAATCGCTTCCTTGGCCAGCTTAAGAGCTCGATCCGCGCCTTTCGCCGGAAGGGTGGCAAATTCCGTTCGGCCCAAAACAGCCGGCGGGCTTGCAGAAGTAACGATTGCTGTCTTAGTTCCGCCCACATCTATTCCTATCCAAACATTTTCATTCACGATGTCCTCAGGAGGCAGGCCGCTTGAACTCCTCGTGCCGACTCGAATTGTGATAAGCTTTCGAAATAAGGAGCCGCAATAATGGGTCGTACGGTGCGTTTATTACTTCTTATTACAGTAGCCGGGCTATTGCCTCGAACCATCGCTGGCAGCAGTGAAGCAAGGAAAAGCGATTGGGCCTCCCTCGAGTACCTCTTAGGCGACTGGGTTGGCGAAGGCGGAGGGCAACCCGGCCAAGGAACGGGCGAATTCTCATTTCATCCTGGTTTGCAGAAGCGCATTTTGGTGCGAAAGAGTTACGCTGCTTATCCGCCCACCAAAGACCGTCCTGCATATCAGCATGACGATCTGACGGTGGTATATAAAGAGTCTGACGGCGCGCCGCCGCGGGCCATCTACTTTGATAATGAAGGGCACGTAATAAACTACTCGATTGCGGTCTCCCCCGACCAGAAGACGATCGAGTTTGTCAGCGATGTGTTGCCTTCCAGCCCCAGATACCGCTTAACCTACGTTAAAACCGGCAGCGATACCCTGACTCTCAGATTCGAGATTGCGCCTCCAGGCAAACCCGATTCTTTTTCCACCTATATTGAAGCTAAGGCAAAGCGTAAGTGAGTCCGCAAGCTGACTTCTGATACGTCAGCATCACAGCACGGCATAGCCGCAACCCAAAGACCAAGTTTTCATTGCCGATTGCTGATTGCCGATTGAAAAAGTGGTGTGGCAACTCCTTCCAATGTCCATCAGCAATCGGCAATCGACAATCGGCAATTCCAGCCATCCTGGGCCAAGCGATGATCGTGGAAAACCTTCGGCGCACGAGAAGAAGATGAGGACTCGTGCTACGGAGAGGCGCCTCTCGCCCTCAGGTTAATTCTCCGTCGCCAACAACTCTTCCAAGCTGACAAAAGTGAAGCCGGCTTTCACGGCCCCGTCAAGGATGGCGGGCAGCGCCTTCACGGTTGCCGATCGGTCCACTGTTTCTGGGGGATAGGCTCGGCGGCCATCATGGAGCAGGATGATGGATCCGGGGCCCAAAGTTTTGAGTGTTTCGCGCGCCATTCGTTCCGCATCGAACTTCCAGTCATACCCGGTGTCTGACCAGTTCACCAAGCGTAGGCCCCGCTGCTTCAACACGGGATGAAGCCCCCGCCAACGCGCACCGAAGGGCGGGCGAAAGAACTTTGGGCGTTCTCCCGTTACCTTTTCAACGGCCTCCTGGGTGAGGTCAATCTCGCGCGCGAAGAAAGCGCGGCTCCGGAAGTAAGGAAACGGGTGGGAATAGCTGTGGTTCCCGATGGTGTGCCCCTCCGCCTGGACGCGCCGGAGAATCTCTGGACAGCGCTCCACGTTCTGGCCGCAGACGAAGAATGTGGCTTTCACATCATGGCAGCGCAGAATGTCGAGAATCTGTCCCGTGTAGCTCGAGCAGGGGCCATCGTCGAAGGTAAGGGCGATTCGATTTCCAGCCGCAGGGCCACGCAAAAGAGCCGGCCCGAAAAGCTGCAGGGTGGGAATACTCCAGGCATAGACGTACAGGCCAAGCACGCCGACGAGGCATATTGCGCAGATTAAGATTATCCAGATATCTGCCATTTCGTATCCTAATACTTCAGCGAAGAACGATGCCGCTCAACCGCCATGCTCTCCCGGAGATTGCGGGGGGCTCCCCAGATTCGAGAGGAAATTGTATCATCAACTTAGCCCCGTCAGGGCCGTAAGAATTTAGCCCAGGGCGCAAGCCCTGGGTCGGGATTGCACCACCAGAGTGAGCCCCGGAAGGGGCGAAAGAAGCTTCGGCCGTGCAGACTCTTACGCCCCTACCGGGGCTATGGGTTTATTGTGATGGGCCTGGGCCCCAGGGCTTGCGCCCTCGGCTAAATTCTTACGGCCCTCCGGGCCTGAACATTTTGGGCGTTTGTTACTCGAACCTCGCTCACCCTGTTGCTGGGGCTTTTTGCACCTGACGACTGTGGAGGTACCACTGAAAATACTCATCCTGACATTGCCCCACGGCGCAGCGCATCAAAGGGCCTCGAAGGCGCTGCGCGCGGCACTCCTGGAAATTCAGCCGGGCATCGCCGTCGAGGTCGTGGATGCCCTGGGCCGCTGCACACCGTGGTTCCGGGCCTACTACAATTCCTATCTAATTCCCTTGCGATACTGGCCGAGCCTCTGGGGATGGATCGAAAGTGTCCAGCACCAATCTCCATCTACTGGTCCAGGCTGGCTTTACCGCTGGGGCGCGCGGCCGCTCTTCCGTTTCATACGTGATTTCGATCCCGATGTCGTAGTGGCCACGGAAGTCGGCCTGTGCGAACTCGCCAGCCTGCACAAGCGCGCCAGCACGGCGAGGTTTCGACTTGCAGGTTTAGAGCTGATGGATTTTAACCAAGCCTGGGTGCAGCCCGAGGTGGATCTCTACCTCTGCACTCACCAGGACCTCGCGGCCGAACTTGCCACCGCCGGCGCACCAGCCTCCAAAATTGTGACCACGGGACAGCCCCTTGACCCGATCTTCTGCCGCTTGCCTGAACGAGAAGGCGTGCGCGCTCGCCTGGGGGTCGATAGCGATAGCCCCCTGCTCCTGATCCTGTTCGGCGGCGCAGGCTTCGGGCGTCCCCGTCTGATTCTGAGCGAGCTGACAAAGCTGCGACACACCCTGCAAGTGGTTGTCATTACCGGGAGAAACATGCGGATGGAAAAAGAAGCTCGCGCCCTGTGTCAAGGTATTCCTCGCTCGAAAGTACTGGGTTGGGTGGATAACATGCACGAGTGGATGGTCGCAGCAGACCTCATGGTCGGCAAGCCGGGGGGTGCCACGCTGGCAGAGGGGTTTGCCTGCGGCCTGCCCATGTTGGCGGTCGATCCCTTGCCGGGGAATGAACAACGCACGTGCCAATGGATTGAGAAATGGGGAAGCGGCGTGTGGATAAAGAGCCCCGCTGAGCTCGCCCCCACCATCGGGCGACTATTGGCCCGGCGAGAAGAATTGGATAGCCTTCGCGCACGAGCCCGCGCGCTGGCCCGGCCTCGCGCGGCCTATGATGCGGCGGAGGCCATTCTGAAGCTAGGTACGCGGTGAGGGAGTAGACAGAAGGCAGTAGGCAGAAAGCGGAAGGGAGTAAGCGGTAAATTAACAGAAACCTTTCTGTCTTCGACGCCAGCCCTCTCCCCTGGGGAGAGGGTCGACCGCGACGGCGTTTTCACCAGCCGGCGCGGGCCGGGTGAGGGGTCTCGCCACCGCAAGCAGGATTCATTAGGTCCAGCCCAACGAGGCAAAATCCTCACCCGCTTCGATGACAGCCTGGCAGGGTCCGCAGTTCCTCGGACCCGATCTGTAGAAAAAGGATGGGAGGTGTTCCGCCCTTGAAAATTTCCCTTGACAAATGGGTTCAAGCAATGCTATAAGCAACGAGGATGATAGATAAGGAAGTACAGTCGACAGAGACGGAGTCGGGGGGGCAAATGGGTCGGCGCCTTGGTCCGAGTCAAAGACTACGACTTCAACTTTCTACCAGCGTACCTATCTACAAAGAATGTTATCGGCGTATAATTGGCAGTTACAAATATTTTTGAGAAATTTGCATTCTCGCCCGGTTCTAATCGTTTCAAATAAACTTGCCATTCTAAATTTCTAAAGTCGCCGGAAGAGGATGGCGCAGCATGCTGCCTCCATATGGGAGGTCTTTTCTTAACGCGAGACCTCCCGGAGAATTTAACTAAGGAGCAAAGCATGTTAAACGATGAGAAGAGACAATGGTTTGACTGTTTGAAAAGTTTTTCCCACCTAAATGGAAGCGAAAAACAAGTTTTAATTGTCGCCGATAATGCAGACGCTCGAATAGCAGAATTTCGGTTTCGGAGCTGGGTCAAACATAATTGGCCGTCTCAATGGCACACAAGGTATAAGCGTGGCTACATAGAATTCGAAAATGGAAACAAATACGACCTCGAAAATCAAACGGTCGCAGGCAAGCCGGCGTTTCTTTTTGCTGTCACTCCCGAGATAGATATTTTGTGGCGCAGACAAATCCTTGAACGCAAAATTATACATTCGCTGAATGAGATGCCCCCAGATGATAGGTCCGCCGCCGCACAGCTAATCCAGGAATGCGCCGATCCTAGGGTCGATATCCGATCCTTCGGGCAGTCTGCGCCCCTCGCGCTCCTGGCGGCGCTGAGCGTGTCCCAACTGGGAGGCTTTGCAGATTTATTCGACATGCCAGGCGGTGCGCACAAAACTGCTGCGTCGCCGACCGCAGCCTGAGGTTGACTGCGTACCAGTAACCCCTCACCCGTCCCGCTCCGGCTGGTGAAAGCGCCGGAGCGCGACACCCTCTCCCCAAGGGAGAGGGCTAAGAACCTGACTGGGGGCGTCGCATATCGCCCCTCGTCTTCTGCCTACTGCTTACTGCCTACTGCCTTCTGACTCCTGCGGTCAGACCAAAACAAGGCCAGGATGGTAAACGCTACCGTCCACGTGGCGGGCGACAGCGATGAGACGCCGCTCGGCATTCAGGATTTTCAGCAAAGCAGCAACTTGTGAACAGCCGGCATTGGCGCCTCGGGCGGCGCGCGTGGATTGCGCCAATTCGAAGGCGTGTCCGTGCCGCACGCCCACCTCTTGGCGTCCGCGAACCACAAGTTCCGGAAATTCCGGCAGGAGAGCTTCCAGGGGCACAAGGCAGTTTTCTAGCCTCTTTTCCTCGACCGCTGCGGCGAGCCGGTCGAGCGTAACGGCTTGGCTTTCCTTGAACTCCGCCACGCCCGTACGCCGCAAACCTGCCAGGTACGCTCCACAGCGAACCTTCTGGCCCAAATCGTGCGCCAATGACCGGACATACGTTCCGCCGGAACACTCCACCGCGAACTGGACATCCTGCGTCTCAATTCCCAGCAGCTCCAGTGCGTAGATTTCCACTTCAACCGGTGCCAGCGAAACGGGCTTCTGCTGGCGGGCCAGTTCATAAGCGCGCACGCCTCCCACGTGTTTAGCGGAAAAAGCCGGCGGCGTCTGCATCAGACGACCGGTGAATTCCCGAAAGATTTTTTCCAGAATGTCCCGATCAAGCACCACGGGCGAGCTTTCCGAGGTCGGCTGACCCGTGGAGTCGTAGGTATCGGTTGAAAACCCGAACCGGATGGTCCCTTCGTAGGCCTTCCGCGACTTCAGGTAGAATTGTGCAAAGCGCGTCGCCTTTCCCACCGAAACTGGAAGCACGCCCGTGGCGAAGGGGTCCAGCGTGCCGAAGTGTCCCACTTGGCGGATGCCCAGAATCCGGCGCACCCGCGCTACGATATCGTGCGATGTGAGCCCTGCGGGCTTGTCAATGATGAGGACCCCGGAAATTCCAGCATGAGCATCACTCATAAGTTCCTTGCGGGCACTGGAGTTGCAATGACCTGGGACGTCCGTTGTCCGTCGTCAGTTGTCAGTTCTCAGTCGTCAGTCATCAGTTAAGACGAAAAACAAAACTCGAAAAGCGAAAATCGAAATTCAAAACTCGCCGCGATTTTCTCCGTCAACTGACGGATTCGACTTTCGATTTTCGAAGTTCGGCCTCTAACAACGGACGACGGACCACGGACGACGGACAGGCCGTGGCTACTGCTCTTTCTTCAATTTCTGCAGCAGCATCTCAAGCCTCTCGTTTTCCTCTGCCGCCTGGTCGAGCACAAAGGTCAACTCGGGGGCCCGCCGCAATCTGAGCCGGTGGCCGAGTTGGTGGCGTATATAGCCTGCAGCGGAAGTCAGTCCTTCCAGCGATTTCTGCTGGGCGTCGGCGCTTCCAAGCACCGAGACGCACACGCGCGCGTGGTGGAGATCTCCGCTCACGTCCACCTCCGTAACCGTCGCGAACCCGATGCGCGGATCTTTCAACTCTGTCGAGATCATCTCCGCCACTTCAGCGCGAATCCGGTCTGCCAATCGCGCTGCCCGATGTCCGGCAACCGTCATTGAAATACCAGTCGAGAAGTCGAGAGTCGAGGAGTCGAGAAGCCGGGCACTTTGAACTCCCGGCCCGGAGGGCACTCGCAACAGTCTAGAGGTCGAGAGTCAAAGGTCGAAAGTGTTCGACTTCTCAACTCTCGACTCTTGACTTCTCGACTTCAGAAGAATTCCACGAAATGATTCGCCACGTCCTCACCCAGGATTTTTTCTGACTCGGCCAATACCTGGCGGAAGACGGATTCCAGCAGCGGCTGGCTGTCGGAGATTGATGCCACACCCAACGTGGCGCGCTGCCAAACGTCCTCGTGGTTCAACTCGGCAACGGCCACGTTGAAACGCGAGCGGAGCCTATCGCGCATCTTTCGCAAGACGGCTCGCTTTTCCTTGAGGGAGTGGGCGTAAGGGAGCTGGATCTCCAGGGTCAGTACACCAACGGGCATGGCATTCACCCCTCGGTCGTCAGGCCGTGGCAGGTTCGGGAACCCTTTCCTTCACGAAGGCTTCGATCACGTCGCCGATCTTGACGTCGTTATAGTTCTCCAGCGCGATCCCGCATTCCATCCCGGACCTTACCTCGGCCACATCCTCCTTAAACCGCCGCAGGGACCTTACACGGCCCTGGAAAACGACCACGCTATCGCGGATCAGGCGGATCGTCGCCTCCCGAGTGACCTTACCGTCCTGGAGGTAACAACCCGCCACCGTCCCGACATTGGAGATCCGGAAAGTGTCCCGCACTTCCGCCCGGCCCAATGTCGTCTCCTTGAAAACCACCGCAAGGAGGCCCGTCATAGCTTTCTTGATTTCGTCGGTGACGTTGTAAATGATGGTGTGTAAGCGGATGTCCACCTGTTCAAGCTGGGCGAGTTCAGTCGCTTTGCGCTCCGGCCGGACATTGAAACCGATGACCACCGCATTGGAAGCCGAGGCCAGCAACACGTCCGTCTCGGTGACGGCGCCGACGCCGGCATGGAGGACCTTTACTTTGACTTTATCCGTGCTCAACTTGTTCAGCGTGTCCGCCAAAACCTCCACCGACCCTTGCACATCCGCCTTGATGATCAGGGGTAATTCTTTTACGTCGCCGGCGGCCAGTTGCTGATGCAACTGCTCGAGTGTCAGGCGGGCGCTCTTGGCCAGCGCGGCCTCACGCTGTTTGGCTTGGCGATGAAGGGCAATCTGCCGAGCCTTGAGAGTATCGTCAATCACCTGCAACCGGTCACCGGCCTGTGGGACATCCTCCAGGCCCAGCACCTCCACCGGGGTGGAAGGCAGAGCTTCAATCACCGGCCGTCCGCGGTAATCGAACATGGCGCGCACTTTGCCGTAAATCGCGCCGATAATGAAGGAATCGCCGACCTGCAAAGTCCCGTTCTGGACCAGGAGCGTGGCCACGGGGCCCCGGCCTCGATCCAGTTTCGCTTCCAACACCGTTCCGGTTGCCAGTCGTTTCCGATTGGCCTTGAGTTGCTGGAGATCGGCGACCAGGAGAATCATCTCCAGAAGCAAATCAAGATTCTTCCGTTGCTTGGCAGAGACCTCGACGGTTACAGTTTGCCCGCCCCACTCTTCCGGCATCAGGCCGTGCTCCGTAAGTTGCCTCTTGACGCGTTCCGGCTGTGCCTCCAGTTTGTCAATCTTGTTGATGGCTGCCACGATAGGAACATTGGCGGCACGGGCGTGGTTGATGGCTTCCAGGGTCTGGGGCATTACCCCATCATCGGCGGCGACCACCAGCACCACCACGTCCGTGACTCGCGCCCCACGGGCGCGCATCATCGTGAAGGCCTCGTGGCCCGGCGTGTCGATGAAAGTCAACTTGCGCCCTTGCGCTTCTACCTGGTAGGCGCCGATGCTCTGGGTGATTCCGCCGACTTCGTGCGCCGCAACATTGGTTTGACGGATGGCATCGAGCAGGGAGGTCTTGCCGTGATCGACATGCCCCATGACGGTGACGACAGGGGCGCGGCTCTGCATGTCTTGCAGCCGATCAGTTACCTCCTCTTCATGGAGAATTTCCTCTTCGTAGCTCACCACATTCGATTCCGCTCCAAACCCCCGCGCAATCTCGGCCGCCGTCTGGCCATCGAGGGTTTGGTTGATGGTGGCGAAGATACCTTTGTCCAAAAGGCGCTTGATCACATCCTTGGCGCGTACTCCCAGCTTCTCAGAAAGCTCTTTGATGGCTATGCCCTCGGTAATCGTGATCTTGCGCGTGGCTGGAACTTCTTCCGGCGGAACCGGCTTGGGTGCAAGCGGCGGGGGCACGCCCGGAAGGCGTTGGGGCGGGGCCACGGGTCGCGCCACAGGAGGCCGCACCGATGGAACGCCGCCCGTAGCAAGAGCGCCGGCCGCCGCGCTTGCTATCGGCCGAGCCGAAGTGGGATGCATTGGCCGTGGCTCGCCGGGCCTCCTGGAAAGCGCGGGGCGCACAGGCGCAACCTTAGGTTTTACGACGTGTGGGTAGATCGGCTGGCTGGCCGAGGGGTCGCGGCGCACAAGCCGCGCGGCTCGCGTTGGTTTGCCGTGCGCGATGGCACTGGCTGCCAGGTGCGAGACTTCGGGAGCCTTGGGCGGAGCCTGTGGGGCTTCTCTCAGCGCGCCGCCACGCGCCACAGCAGCCGCAGGTATTTCCGCTCCAACCTTCACCGCCAGCGCCGCCGCTGGAGAAGGTGGGGGACTGACCACCGGCCGTACAAGAGGCTCCTGGGGCGGTCTTGGCGCAACCTGCCCCCCTATAGCTGGACCTGGAGCAGCAGCCGGGAAAGTGGGAGGAAGAGGAGAAGGAGCACGGGAAGGGGGTACGGGCCTCAGCCCGGGCTGCGTTGGTTTGGGCACTGCCGGCGCTGGCTGCACCAGCGTCTCCGGAACGCGAACCCCTCTTGGAGGCAGCGGCGGTATCACCGCCCGCCGCGCCGCGTTCTTAATCTCTTCAAGGGAACGCGTCAAAGGATGTTGCAGCTCAGCCTTGATAATGTCGGGGAGCTTCCTGGGTTCCACGACCGCCGCAGGAGGCTCTTTGCTCACCACAGGAGTCGGCGGGGGCGGAGCGGGAGCTTCCTCAGCAGCCTCTCCCGCTTCACTCAAGACACGGAAATGTTCCCGAACCTTATCAGCAAGTTCGTCGTCGAGCGCACTGGAATGAGACTTCTTCTCAATCCCTAATACGGCAAGATACTCCAGGATGAGGTGGCTCTTGACTTCCAGTTCACGCGCCAAGAGGTTGATTCGTATGTTGCCCATGCTGTCTTCTTAATTTATCTCCCTTGTTTCCAACCGATCAATCCGGCAGGCAGAAATCTGCACGTTTGACACACTCGAGCACCCTGACAGTCTTATCTCATTCCTCCTTTCCTCCTTTCCCTCCGGCTGATCCCTCTTCTTCGCTGGATTCAGCTTGCTCAGCCGCTGGCTCGGCGCCTCCCCCCTGAACAGAAACCTCGGCTGCGGCGCCTTCGGCACTTGATTTCTCTTCAGGCATCTCCTCCGCCGCCTCCTCGAGGGTGGCGGGATGCTCACCGAGTGGTTCATCAACCTTCACGGCTTCCGCTTCTGCGGCGGCGGCCAGGGCGAGGGAGGATTCCTGGTCTTGCTCGAAGTAATCCGTCACCACGCGCCGGATTTTTTCCACGGTCTTTTCCCCGATACCCGGGATTTGCGTCAGGTCATCGGGAGTCATCTGGGCCAGTTGCTCCACCGTCTCAATGCCCTTTTCCCGCAAGCGCTGCAGAGTCTTGTCGCCGAGACCGTGAAGCTCCGAAATGGAGGCGCCGCGCAAGGCCATGGCAGCCATCTGGGATTCGATTTCCTGGCGTTTCTCCTCTTCACTCTTAATATCGACATGCCAGCCGAGGAGCTTTGCCGCCAGCCGTACGTTCTGCCCTTTTTTCCCGATCGCCAGGGACAACTGCGTGTCATCCACGATCACTTCCAAATGCTTCTGTTCCAATTCCAGAATCGAGACATGGTTGATCTTGGCAGGGCTGAGCGAGTTCGCCGCAAAAACCAGCGGGTCCTCGTTGTATTCGATGATGTCGATTTTCTCCCCGCGAAGCTCACGGATGATGGACTGTACCCGCATCCCCTTCATGCCGACACAGGCGCCCACGCAGTCCACGTCCGGGTCCTTGGAATAGACAGCGACTTTGGTCCTGTCACCCGCCTCCCGCGCGAGGGCCTTGATCACCACCGTGCCGTCGTAGATTTCGGGGACTTCCATCTCGAAGAGCTTCTGTACCAGCATCGCGTCGGCGCGCGAGACCACCACCTGCGGGCCGCGCGCGGCGCGGTCCACTTGCGTGATCACCGCCCGAAGGCGATCCCCGATCTGGTAGGTTTCCAAGCGCGATTGCTCCTTGCGCGGCATGCGGGCCTCCGTCCGGCCCAGGTCAACAATAACGTCCGGCCCCTCTACCCGCTTCACGGTGCAATTGAGCAGTTCGCCCACGCGCTGATTGTACTCCGCGTACACGGTATCGCGCTCCGCTTCCCGGACTTTCTGAAAAATCACTTGTTTCGCAGCCTGCGCCGCAATCCTCCCCAGCACGTCCGTGGCTTTGGGAATTCGTACCTCGCCCTCCACCACCGCCAGCGAATCTATCTTCAGCGCCTGTTCCAGGCCGATCTCATGATCCGGATCCTGGACGACCTCCACAACCTTCTTGACCGCGTGGACCTCAACCTGCCCTGTTGCCTTATTGAAACGCGATTGGAGTTCCTCGGAAGACTTGTAGTACTTTCGCGTGGCCACCAGGACGGCATCCTCCACCGCCGCAATAATGATTTGCGCGTCAATACCTTTCTCGCGGCTTAACTGGTCAATGGTTTGGAACAAGAGACTTGTCGTCACCGGTGTCCTCCTACCTGCTTGCAACACGGGGCAGTCAAGTACAGTCCAGAGTCGAGAGTCAAAAGTCGAGAGTACAAACGCTATCGCCCGTCAACCTTTTAACTTTCGACTCTTGACTCTCGACCCTCGACTTCTCCTTCAGACTTCCACCACGAGCCGGGCTTTTTGAATATTGGAGAGTTCGAGTTCCTTCAGGCCAGCGTCTCCCAAGTCCAGCCGAACACGACCCGTTTCAAAGCCCGCCAAGCGTCCTTCCAGGACCTTCTGATTGTCCACTGGCTCGCGCACCACCAGCCGCGCCTTTCGCCCCGCAAAGTGCGCAAAGTCGCTGGCCTTGACCAACTCTCGGTCAAGACCCGGAGATGATACCTCGAGCGTGTAGCTGCCCGGAAAAGGGTCTTCCACATCCAGCATGGCGCTCAACTGCTCGCTGACGAGCTGACAATCCGCATGGGAAATTCCTTCCGGCTTGTCGATGTACACGCGCAGGAGTTGGCTTCCACGACCCCCCTTGAGCTGCACGTCAACTAGCGTCAAGCCTTCAGAGACCGCAACTCGCTGGGCCATCTCCGTGATCTTCTCCAGGTCAGCCTCGAGCATCGCCGTGCGCCTTGCACTCCTCTCCCTTGGCAAATCCGAGGGGGGGAAACCCCGACAAGATTCGCGACTGACAAAAAAGTGGGCTTTCGCCCACTAAGCGCGTTCGCCAAAATCAGTATAGACCTTGTAAGCAACAAAATGCAAGCGGCGATGGACCCCTGGTCGCTCAGACGTGTTTTGTGGAATGCGCGCGAGGGCCTTGGGGAGCGGTCGGGCCGGGGGGACGCGCCACGCAGGCTCCCTCGCGGCAAACCGACCCCGCACTCACGCTCCCGCTGCCACCGCGGGCTGGGCGTGGGCGCGCGGGGTTGATGGGTGCCGTCGTAGCTGGTCGACGTGTGGGGCCAGATGGCGCCGACGCCGTGAGTGATTCACCGTCCCACGCATCCCCAGGTGATTGCAATTTCACGCTTCAGCTTGCCATTCACACGCAGTCACCAAAAGGAGTTTAGGAATGAGTCGCATTTTTCCCTCTGCAGGGGCGAACCTCGTGTTCGCCCCTACGCGTCCTTATCGCGACGGCGTCGCCGTACTGGGCGGCAGATCGTAGTTACAGTGACCCTTACCAATAAGGGATATAGTGCAGGGTGCCTGACACATTGATTTGGGCGCACCCAGCCGAGCCACTTGAACTACCGCAATTGCTGGCCGCCGCTGTGACTCCTGTAAAGTTTACGTATCCGGGAGTCACTATATTAGAAAGATTCGCCTCGCTAGTCAGAACCGCGATATTCCAGCCACTACCCTGACCTATCTCTTGTGTTGTAAAATCAGAGACTTCAATTGTAGTATAAAGCCACACAGTCGTTGTGGTGCCCAGCACAACTACATATTTGCCTAGCGCGGTGTCGTAGGCCATCCTTACCGACGCAGACGGAGGGTTCCCGGAAACCACCGCTGAGTAGGTAGCCCACATATGACCGAGGTTGCTCGTGGCAGGGCAGCCTCCAACCTTGACCTGCCAGACGTTGCCATTGGTCTGGCCGTCAATCGTCATGGACATTTCACAGGTGGTGGAGCCTGGGACGATGATCTCCATGTCCCCGGTGACAGATGGTGTAGTGGACCAAAGAGGTGCATAGCTAACAAGGTGCTTGTAGTGATAGACATGTATGAGATTTGTGCCAGTCGAGCTAACGGGAATGGCCAGCGAGGATCCGCCAAAGACCTCGAACTCAACCGAAGGGTCCGCCCCGTTACTGTAAGGCGGATTACCAAAAGGAGTACGAAACTCAGCTACCCCGGTGCCGCCGGATATCGGCGCAGGACCGACCGCCAGATAAGGCGCTGTATTGTAAAGTGTGACAGGATTTGTGATGTTGCTTTCGCTCGTCAGGATCGCGGTTGACCAGCCCGTGCCGACGCCAGAAACCCACGTCGTCACGTCTGTAACTTCATAGCTCAACCCGTCCCAAGCTGTAGCCGTGGTCCCGAGGAGGACAACAAACCGGGTTATCGACGCGTCGTAAGCCAGCCGTATATACGGGTACGGAAAGCCTCCACTGATCGCAACGTTGGCTCCGCACCAGGTTGTGAGATTCGCGCAGGAATCCGAGCCACTCGATTGATAGAAATGAGTAAGGCCTGCAATCTGTATTTCCCACGATCCCCAGGGCCAGCTATACCCCATAATTTTCATCGTGGAGACACCGGTCACACCGGAACCAAAACTAGCTGGAAGGATGATCTCTGCTGTTCCAATTGGGCCAGCCTCGCTCCAAGAGTAAGCTACCACGTGCATGAAATGTTGTAGCGGAATATCACCGGTGGGGGGACTTAGACCGAGCGCGGGAACGAACAGTTCAGACCCCCCAGCGATTTCCTCCCGGACGGATGAGTCAGGAGTTGCCGTCCCGATGCCAACAACCCCATTCAGTACGTTAATCGCCCCCTGTGAGATGTCAGCGCCCGTCACAGGCTGGTATGACCGCAGAAACCACACGTTGTCTGTGGCTGAGTACATGAATGTCGCGGTTGCGCCGACGCCCGCCGGCAGCACCACGTCCGCGCCCCGGAATGTCGCTATCTGGTTCCCCGATGAAGACCCCACCAAGTTTCTGATCGTCATGGCATAGATAGTGCTGTTCTGCACTGTCAGTTCGCGCCCGTCCACGCCGTTCGCAAACCCGGTGACGTTGAACGCTGCGGTCGGGCCGGTCAGACGCACATAGCCTGCGTCCCCGATGGCCACGTTGTTGTTCGCGCCGTTGGACACGGCGAGGTTTATGTGCGGCACCTGAAGGTTGGAATCCACGGAAACGCCGTTTAATCTGCTGCCGGTGCCCTTGCTGTTGACGTGAAATTGCAACTGCTTGTCCGTCGAGTTGTTGTAGACGCTGAAGGGAGTATTCTCGCTAATCAGCTTGGACCCCAGAGGCGTGTTTCCTATGCCCACATTTCCACGCACCACCGCGTTGCCGCTGACGTCCAGCGTGGCCCCCGGAGTCGTGTTTCCGATGCCGAGTTTTCCGCTCGACTCAAAAATAGTGGAATCTCCGAGAAGGGTGGGCGTGGTCCACATGGGAATGTAGCCCGGCACCCCGCGACCGCCGACAGCGGCGGGAGGCGAAACGGCGCCTCCAGCCTGTGTCGGCGTCCCGCTCGTGGTCGATTGAGTGCCGCCCTCTGCCAACGGCCCTCTCTGGCTGTCGTTCATGACGAACGCCGACACTGGCTTACCGCCCAAAGTGTCCGCATCCACCGCCTTCAGGGCGTACGGCACGGCAACCAGCAGCGTGCGCGGCTGCTCGCCTACACCCGCCAACTGGGGCTGCACCCCGAGCCATAACGCCTTGCCACTGGTGAACAGGTCCAGGGGCAGCCCGTTGGGCGATGTCGCACCCAGCAGCACCGTGTAGCGCCCCTGCTCGTCCAACGCCACCTTCTGCGATTCCACCCACAGGGGCGTGCCCCCTTCCCGCAACTCGTAGAGGGAGAACGTGACGCCGGTCACTGTCGATGGGCCGGCCTTCCCCGTTTCGTTCTGTGTAATCTGCGTAATCTGCGGATTAACCACGCCGCTGAACTTGATGAGGTGCGGCACCGTAGAAGAACTGGTTTCCGGGGTTAGGGAGCTCGACGGAGCAGAGGCTACAGGTGTACTGGTCTCCTGGCCCCGGCTCAATGCGGCAAACATCAAAGCGATGGCGCACACCAGCGCCCCCGCCCTAAGTCTCCTGTTCATGGGAATCTCCTCTCCAGGGATTGGGTGTGAAGAGGCGGTGGGGAGGACTGCTGAGGCGCGGTATCGACCGCGTTTCGGCCCCTCCTGCCACGCGGCCGGACCGACCCATCCGTTCGGGTACATTAGCACGTCATTCGACACATAGCAATGATGCTTAAACTTGCAGTTGTATCTTCCAAGCTCCTGAAGGGCCAAACAATGCGGACCCATCCGCAGATTGTCGTACTGGTGTTATTTGGGCGAAGTTGATTGTTCGTGCGGGCCCGTGAAGGCAGTCATTCCCGTCCCGCCGTGGCGGGAGGAATCCAGTGCGAGGTTAGGCTCATTGGAGCCGAGCAAATCTAGGCCAGACGGACCTCTACAAAGAGGTAGCGCCATCGTCGCCGCGTGGATTCCCGCTTTCGCGGGAATGACTGCGCTCCAAATCACACGAGCACCCAGAATGTCGACCGGTTCCCAAGTCCTGGGGTTTTGCGCTAAGATGGCATGTCAAAAGCTTGGGCGTGGCGGAGCAGGTTTCCCGAGAGAGTGGCAATTCCAGCGCCGGTCCCGCGCAGAGCAACAAATTCGTCTACCGTTTTCCTTTGCTCGAACCCGTCGGAGGAATAATGGAATCATCACCCAAGGAAAGACTTTACGCCTTCAAACCCCAGCACTCATATTTTGTTGGCATTGATTCGGATGGTTGCGTTTTTGACAGCATGGAAATCAAGCACAAAGAGTGCTTCATCCCCAACATCATTAAGTACTGGAAACTTCAAGCCATCTCGAAATACGCGCGTGCCGCAGCCGAGTTCGTCAACCTCTATTCAAAGTGGAGGGGTATCAACCGCTTCCCTGCCCTGACCAAGACCTTCGAACTGTTGCGCGAATGGCCCGAAGCGATGCGGCGTGGGGCGCCAATTCCCGATGTCGCTAGTCTTCAGGCCTGGATCAATTCCGGCGCGACACTGGGAAACCCCGCACTTGAAGCGGAGGTTGGCAAAACTGGCGACCCGGTGCTGAAGCAGGCCCTTGAATGGAGCAAGGCCGTCAACCGCTCGATCGCCGATTTGGTCGAGGGAGTGCCACCCTTCCCCTGGTTTCGCGAGTGCGCGGAGGAACTTGCGCGGCAAGCCGACGTCATCTGCGTGTCAGCCACTCCTGGCGAAGCGCTGGAGCGCGAATGGCAGGAGCACGACATCGCCAAGTACGCTGCCGTCATAGCGGGCCAGGAAATGGGCAGCAAGAAAGAACACCTGAAGATTGCAGCGGGAGGTAAGTACCCGAAGGATTGCACCCTTATGATAGGCGACGCGCCAGGCGACCTTGCCGCCGCGCGTTCCAATGCCGCCCTGTTCTTCCCCATCAACCCTGGGCACGAGGAGCAGTCCTGGGAGAGGTTCCATGGCGAGGGCATCGATCGGTTCTTCGATCACACCTACGCAGGCGACTACGAAGCCTCGCTGATCGATGAGTTCGAAAAGTTGCTCCCCGAAAAGCCACCGTGGAAATGACGGCACAACCTTAGGGGTTGATCAATTCTAATTCTGAAGTATGAAGCTTACCTCGGTGGTCCACCGCGGCGAGCCCGTCGCAACGCCGCCTGAATCATCAGGAACTCGCCGACGTTGTCGGTGGTGAGCATGCCGACCAGTTGGCCATCATGGACGACGGGTAAGGAACGGCACTTGCAGCCGTGCAGAACGGCAAGGGCACTCTCCAGCATGTCGTGTGAGTCAACCGTGTTGAACTCACGGTTCATGGCCTCGCGGACATGGACGTCAGAACCTTGCCGAGCGATGGTGCGGAGTACATCTTCCCGAGTGAGCACACCCAGGACACGATCGCCAAATACAATCGGGAAATCCTGCTGCCACCCGGCGAGGGTATGGTCGATGGCAGTCTGGAGCGCGTCGTCCGGGTTGAGGGTGCGGAATTCCGTAAGCATAGCCCGCTGCACCGGGATGCCCCCCAGTGAGGTGTGTACCTGCACCGCAGCGGCCTCCTGCTCAGCGCCCATCCAAACGAACAAAGCAATGAAAAGAAGGAAAGGGTCGGTAAACAGGCCCACGAAACCAAAAACATAGGCGATGGCCTGGCCGATGCGCGAGGCAAGGACTGTGGCCCGTGTGTATTCCAGGCGCGTGGCAAGAATAGCGCGCAGGACGCGCCCACCATCCATCGGGAAGGCAGGAATGAGGTTAAAGACGAGCAACCAGAGGTTGACCATCATTAACCTGTTCAAGAAATTTCCCCCCGTCCAATGGAAAGGCTGAACCTGAGGGGAAATACCGGCGATACGGGCCCCCACATACAACCCGCCCGCAATCACCGCATTCACGGCCGGCCCCGCAAGCGCCACCCAAAGCTCCTGGATGGGCACGTCCGGCATGCGCTCGAGGCGCGCCAGCCCCCCGATCGGTAACAACGTAATATCGCGCGTCTGAATACCGTACTTGCGCGCGGCCAGCGCATGACCCAGTTCGTGCAGCACTATGCAACCAAAGATGACCAGGATAAACAATATGCCCGCGAGCGCCCCCTCCAGCGTGCGTCCCTGATGCAAATAGAGACCAAGTATGAAAAGGATAAGCAGGAGGAAGGTAGCGTGCATGTACACGTCAATGCCGGCGATTGTTCCGATTCTCCAGGACCAGCGCATAATTCACTCCCTCAGCTCAGGTGCGCGCCTCGCCAGCCCTAGCGGGCCAGTCTGAGCAGGAGGCGCTTGATGCCACCACCAGCGAAGGTAACACTGCTCGCATGGCACCTGCAAGCGTCAGCAGTCAATTGGCGCAACTGCCTACTGCCTTCTGCTCTCTGCTTACTGCCTGGTGTTCTCGCGGGGCGGAACGTTCCAAAATGAGGCTGTAGCGTGTACACTCTCAGTTACCCGGGATTCCAAATGGGAATCCCGAAATTGAGCAGAACGATCGCTGGAGGCTGGAAGGGCGTGAAGGGTATGGCGCACAAATCGGCTCGCTGGCGGGCGCACTTGATTTCCGCCACGCTGCTGCTCTCAGCTTTCGCGATTATCGCCACAAGCTGTTTTCAAGATCGGCTACGAGCACCAGCTTGAAGGGCGCAAAACGGTACTCGCCCAAAGCGCCCGCGGCGCGCGGCAGCTTCTAGCGGGCAAAGGAGACACGCCCCCATGACCCCAGTCTTTGCCAGCGTTGACCTGGGAGGCACGAACATCAAGTGCGCCCTCGGGAACGAGTCCGGCGAGATTCTCTACTCGGATTCAACGCCCACTCTCTCGCACCAGGGTCCGCCGGCAGTCCTGGAACGCATCGCGGGACTCGTACTCGCTCTCAGCGAGAAGGCGGGTAACAAACCCGCCGCGCTGGGAATGGGATGCCCGGGACTCGTGGACATTAGAAACGGCGTGGCGAGATTCTTCCCCAACCTGCCGACAAAGTGGCGGGACGTTCCCGTGCGAGAAATCCTCTCACCGGCGATTGGATGTCCTGTGTATCTCCTGAACGATGTCCGCACCACGGCGCTCGGGGAATTGACGTTCGGTCATGGCAGGACAGCGGAGACGATGGTTTTCTTCGCGCTGGGGACCGGCATTGGAGGCGGCATCGCCATTGACCGCAAACTGCGCCTCGGCCCGCTGGGTGCTGCGGGCGAGCTCGGCCATCAGATCATCCTTCCGGACGGGCCGCGCTGCGGCTGTGGCAATCGTGGGTGCCTCGAGACCTTGGCCAGTGGGCCCGCCATTGCCGCCGAGGGGGTCCGCCTGATGCAAACCGGGCTCGCGCCAAGATTGCACGAATTAACCGGAGGTGACGCCTCGCGAGTGACCACAAAGGAAATGGCGGAAGCCGCGCGCGCGGGCGACGCGAACGTGCGCGAGGCCATCATTCGGGCCGCCCAATACCTCGGCATCGGCGTCGTCAACGTCGTGGTGGCGCTTCATCCAGACCTCGTCGTTCTGGGTGGCGGCGTCGCTCAAATCGGTGACCTGCTTTTCGACACGGTCCGCCAGACGCTTCGTGAGCGTGTCGGCATGTTCCCAACTGAGGATATCCAGATCAAACCGTCCCAACTTGGCGACAACGCCGGAACACTGGGTGGAATTGCCCTGGCCGTGAAGGGCGGGCGCCTGGCGGAAGCATAAATCAACCTCTTTGGAGAATCACGCACCATCATAAGGAGAATGCGATGGATTACACGTACGAAGATATTGCGAAGATGATTGACCACTCTTTGCTGAATCCTGGCCTGACAGACAAGGAACTCGAGAAGGGATGCCAACAGGGGGTGGATTACAACTGCGCCAGCGTCTGCATCATGCCGTATTACTTGAAGCGCTGTGCGGAGATTCTGCGCGGCAGCACGGTCAGGGCAAGCACCACCATAGCCTTCCCGCACGGCGGCCACACGACGGCCATCAAACTCGCGGAGGCGAAACAGGCTCTCGACGACGGCGGCGAGGAACTGGACACAGTCGTAAACGTCAGCAAGGTCCTCAGCGGCGACTGGGATTACGTGCGCAAGGACCTCAAGACGGTCATTGACCTCACCCACAACCGTGGCCAAAAGGTTAAGGTCATCTTTGAGAACTGCTACCTGAAAGACGAGCACAAGATCCGCCTCTGCGAAATCTGCGGCGAGTTGCGCGCCGATTGGGTGAAAACCTCGACCGGCTATGGCAGCGGGGGCGCCACCATCGAGGATCTGAAACTGATGAGGGCGCATTCACCTGTACACGTTCAGGTGAAGGCTGCGGGCGGCGTGCGCGATCTCGACAAACTGCTCGAGGTCCGCGCCCTCGGTGTGACACGCGTCGGCGCCAGCCGAACCGCCCACATCCTCGAGGAATGCAAGCGCCGGCTTGGGCTGTGAAAGGCAGGTGTCAGGTGTCAGGTTTCAGGAGAGCAGCAAGCGCAGAGCCCCAGCCTGTCCAGGGGGCTCCTCAAAAGCAGGAAGCAGCCGGCAGTGAAGATACTGCGACCTGCACCATGGGAGTGCTGCAAGCTGACCCGCCGCGGCGGGATAGCTGGACGCTGAAGGCTGACCCGCCATGGCGGGACGATTGCTTACTGAAAAGCGGCTCGCTAAAGCCCGGCAAAAGCCGTAGACCCGGAGAACACCACTGCGCCACTCACTTCTTCGCCGCGTCCTTCAGCATCTTGCGAAAAGAATCCAGAGCCTCTGGAGCGCGCGTTGCCATCCACTGTTCATATTTGCGAGCAAGCGTCTCCAGGCTTTTCCAGGCGAGGGGATTCTTGCGGGCCTCCCGCATGGCAGGCGCCAAGTGTCTCACCTTTTCCCAGATCAGCCAGAATTCCGAGGTATTTTCAAAGAACAAATCCTCTTTGAGCAGGCCGTGGTTCACAAGGGACGCAGCCATGTCCCAATAACTTACAGCCATGCGAAAGAACGCGTTCTCTTCAGACCCCTGGGGGAATTGCCTGCCCAGCTCTTCCACCGAGTCGGCCTGGAATTTCTCGATCATCCACTGGCGCGCCCGGCGCAATTTCTCCTCGCGGCGCAGTTCATAAAGACGTAGCAACAGTTCAGCATCGAAATGGTCCGGACTTTCTCGCACGTGCACCTCCCTGAATCGCTCCCTTGGTCACCCCAATTGTCCACACTACCCCTTCACGTCCAAGGGGCGCCAAGCTCATTACTTCGCGGGCAATCATGATACCACGAAATCGCTGGTCGGATTCAGCGACTTGGGCGAGAAAAAACTCGCGACTAACATGCTGTGTTTTCAACAACATTCCCGCTCCCAACGCGTAACTATCTTTTTTTCTATAACATTCCAGCTTTCCATCGGGCTGTGGAAAGCCGGCCCTTTGTTTTCAGAGACATTCCCGCTTCGCTCGTTCATTTTTTAAGATTGCTTCTTCTCCTTCTCTCCCGTGTGCGGACTTGCTGTCCACTTGAAACGAACAAGGTTTTCGCCCTTTGGGCCCCGCTTGGGGCACTTTCGAGAGTGAATCGCAGGGCCGGCGTACCACGGCAGCCAAGTGGTTCCGGAAGGCCATGACCGCGTCCATGGCTTCAACTTACTATTCTAGCCTATCTTTCTCCACTTGCCAAGGCACCGTGTCCGCCTGGGTCGATCACAGGAGGCTAACGGTAGGGTCGGAGTTTGCCCGTAGGCGTTGCACGACGCCAGGCGACCCCCAGTCTAACGCCTATGGGGTAGCCGGGATACTGCGCCATTCCAGGTAACTGCCACTTTGAATGACGTCTTGTGGCAATCTCACCGAAAATTCCCGCAGACACTGACTCAGGTGCGAGACTTCCGAAGCGTTCACCGCGTAGAACGAGACCGTATCGCCAGCCACGACGACGTTGTTTCGGATCGTCCACTGACCGACCCGGACCCATTCCGCAGGCAGCCCGCCGACCTCGCCTGCAAACCAGTGATCGTAGACGATCGCAATTCTCACGCCGGCCTGTCTCGAAAGGCTGGCGATGTCCCTAGTGTGGAAGTTATGCGTTCGTTTCGCCGAAGTTACCGCGCGGTTCGCCAATCCCCAGAGATCAAGACAATGAATATCCGCCAGAAAGTTGACCGCGCCGACGTCATTCAGCGCCACGGTTGAACCCTGGTAATACTGGTTGATAAAGACCCCCATTTGGTACTGTTGTTCAAAAATGTTCGTCGTGCACTGTGGGAGAAGCCAGAGTAGTCGCGTGCCTTTCATCACCAAAGGGAAGAAAAGTAATAGCGCCAGCCCACCGGCGGCGAGGTATTTGGGAACCAACCTGCCGCTGAAAGACGCCAGAGTTGGCAGGCCAGACATCACGATGGGGAATTGTGAGGCGAGGAAAAGGACGCCGAGCGCGAAAAGATAGGCATCGTAACGGAACAGCCGGCCGACCTGCACGAATTCCACATGGGGCAGCGCCGTCACGAGGAGAATCGCGCCCATGACTTGCCGGCTTTCGAAGGGGCTGCGCCCCTTGTCGCAGGCCAATATGTAAAACAGAAGAACCGCAATGAGAAGCACAAACACGTGCGGCGCCAGATCAAGATTAACAAAAGCGGAGATGATGAGTGAGAGGACCAGGCCGCTCACAGAGGTCAGGTTCGGGAATACACCCTTCAAAAGAACAGAACTTGGCAACCAGAACCAGCCGTGCGACACCGAGATGATCCCATAGAGGACCACGGGAAGAAATCCACAAACCCCGAAGGCGAAGGCGTAGAACCACCGCTTGCAGAAAAGAAACAGGCCGACGATGGCGAGGATCAAGAACATCCCTTCGAAGCGCACGGCAGTAACCAGCAGCGCCAGCACCAGGAGCAGGATTGAGTCGCGAGGGGTGGAACTCGGCGCTTCACCGGAAAGCACCCGCGCTGCCAGAAAAGTCGCCAGCATCGCGAGAAGCGTCTGAAGGATTTGTTCCGTGCCTGAAAGGATCAGGGTGGGAAGGGGGATCAAAAAGATAATGGCCAGAAGTGAGGCAAACCTCAGCGCCGTGGGCAGGCGGTACCAGCCAAGGATGGCATCTGCAACCACCAAAACAAGAACCGCGAAGAGCAGGTTCCACAGCAGAGGCACAATCTGGCTTACCCCGAACAGGTAATACGTGAGACTTAAGAGGAGCGTCCACAATATTGAGGAGGAAGAAGAGGTGAATCCGTATCGAGTGACGCCCCAGACGCCATAGTGGGAGAAATTCCCGGCCATGGCCATGTGAATGTAAGCGTCATCAAGCGCATAAACCAGATGCCCCTGGTTCTGGCTGAAGGAAATGGCCAAGGTCAGCCAAAGAAAGAGAGAGAGAATTAAAACCGATGCATAAAGCGGCCAGTGTTGCAGCAGAGTTTTTTTCAATCACCAATCCTCCCCTCAAAACGACCGGAAGTGCAGGCCCCCCTCGTTGCCCACACGATTACAAAGGACTATACACGAGCCTGGCAGATGTGCGCAGCCTTCACTGTAAGAAAAAGGTGTAGGGGGCCGGAGAAATCAAGTGCGGTCATCCCCCCGATGCGTCGGTGCAGGGCGGCGTGCACTTGCCAGTTTCCATTTTCGAATTTCCCGTTTCCAGTTTTCGGTTTCCGGAATCCCCCTCGAGGTCAGCAAGCAACGTCCGCACCTCGTTCTCGATCAAGTCCCGCACCTCCCGAAAATGGTCCCAGTCCAGGCCGAAAGGGTCGGGGATGTTCCACTGAATCAACCGCCCTTTGAAATCCGCCGGGACAGCACATGTCACTCCGTACCCCATCTCCACCACAACGTCCATCTCGGATACCGGCACGTCCTGCAGGCCCTTCGACGAGTGCCCCTCGAGCGTGATCCCTTTTTCGCGCAGGACTTCACGCGTGCCCTGGCTGATCACACCCAGCGGGTTCGATCCGGCGCTGAAAGCCCGAACTTTTCCCGCCCCGCGATCATTGGCTAGCGCCTCCGCCATCTGGCTGCGGCAGGAGTTGCCATAACAAACGAAAAGAACCTTAACCATTGTAGGATTGATTCATTTTTCCATTTTCTCATTGACACATTGCAAGAACAAAGCGAATCACTGACATCTATGCAGAAATCCCCTTTCAATGAATCAATGACCCAATGAATAAATGATTAAATTATTCAATGATTCAATTTCTTCCAGAAGTATTGATGGACCGCTTCATCCTCAGTCAGTTCCGGATGGAAGGTGGCGGCAAGGATGTTGCCCTGCTCGACCAGCACCGGCAGGCCATCGCAGCGCCCGAGCACCCGCACCCCTTCCCCCACCCGGCGGATGATCGGCGCCCGGATAAAGACCATCTCCAGCGGGCGAGGCGAGAGTTCGGGACATTCACCGAGGCGCACGGAACTGTCAACCTGCCTGCCGTAAGCGTTGCGTTCGATGGTGATGTCCAGAAGGCCCAAGCGCTCCTGGGAAGGATTCAAGACTTCCTTCGCCAGCAGGATCGCCCCGGCGCAGGTACCGAAAACCGGCTTCCCCTTCGCTGCGAAATCCCTAATCGCGGCGCCCATGTCTTCGTTCGCAAAGAATTTCAACATCGTCGTGCTCTCACCGCCGGGCATGATGAGCCCACTGACTCCTTCGAGCTCTGCGGCATGCTTCACGAGCTTCCACGGCGCAGCGATACGATCCAGCATCTGCGCGTGCATCGCAAAGTCGCCCTGGATGGCGAGTACCCCAATGGGTTTGTGCCCGTTGTCCATTGTCAGTAGTCAGTTGTCCGTTCTCGATGACCTACGGCTGCCTTCTATTCCCCAGCAGAGAACCGATCTTTAGCTCGTGCCGTCCTATTTGTTGTAGAATTCTTGCATGGCTCAAACCAGGCAATTTCTTGTGAACCTGATCTTTGACCCGGAATACAACGGCTACGTCGCTGACGTGCCACAGCTCCCCGGCTGCATGTCGCAGGGGAAAACCGTTGAGGGGGCGCTGAAGAACGTTCGCAAGGCCATCGTCGCCTGCCTGAAGGTGCGCCAGCCCCCCACGCCGACGCATCCTTCGTCACAAGATCTCCCACGGCTTCGGAGCGAGTTGAGTTAGGTCCCGTCCGCCGTGAATTACCATTAGGACTAGAATTCGAGTTGGTTCGACTCGATAGATGATTCGGTATTTGTGAAAGAGGATTTCACGAATCGCGTCGTCATTTGCTTCCGGCACTTTGCGCCCCATAAGAGGGAAGGTCGCAGTGCCCTCGACAGCCTCGATGAGCCTCTGCACAAACCGATCAGCGTAGGCTTCGGAATCGTAGGCGATGTAGTCTCGCAAGCTCCTGGCATCGCTGATGGCGGAACGCGTCCATTCTATCTTCGTCATTTTGAGGACAGTTGTTCTTTCGCAGTCTCGTGCGAGACTACCTCGCCCGCCGCTGCCTCATCCAACGCTTTCGCGAGTTTCTTCTTTACGTAGAACTCATACATGATGTCGTCCCACGTCGCATGATCGGGCAGTTGCTCGATCAGCATCCTCGCCTCTTCCTTTGCTGCACCCATTTCAACCGGCCTCCCTACCTGCCTAATTCTAACATCCTTGAGGAGCCGTGCCGTCAGTTATATCGACGGGTGGCGCACATCTCGTGCCGCCTGTGATCTGTGTGATGCCTGCGATCCTTCACGTGGCAGACAACACCATGTCTGACCCCAGGCGTGGGATCATGTCCCAATCTCCCGGTAAATCAGGTCAACCAGACGGGCCGGAGGCTTCGTAACATCCCGGTCGGTGAGCTTGCGTAGACCATACGCCCTGAGTGCCCGCCTGAAGGCGCGCTTAAACTCGCCTGAAGCCACGAACGGCGGTGGCGGGCAGTACTTCGGCGTCGAGACCTGCACGGCTTGGTACGGGTACCCGTAAGAGTAGGCACGCTTGTCAGAGCGTGGCACCTTCACACGGAAGTCAACGTACATCCACTCAATATTTGAGATTGATTCGCCTCGCGAGTAGAAGCACAGTATGCAGTCGAAGTCCGAGTATTGGTGCTGCCTGCATGCAATGAAGGTGTGGGGCGACTGCACCCCATACCTCTCAGTCGAGACCTGCCGGGCAGCCTTGGATACTTGGCCCTCGGAGTCCCACCAACCCAATTTCCAGCTCGACCGAGCGGGCTCGCTATACCACTCCCGAAACGTGCGGGCATGTGAGCGGACGGGGGGACGCCACCTGCCAGTGTGGAACCTCCTATGGGCCCTATCCAGACGATGGAGTTCAGCCCCGCTGACAGGCCGAGGATGGATGGAGCCGATGATCCGATCGACATTAACTGTACTCGCAGGCAAGAGGACACCCGCCTCGCGAAGGTTCCCGGCACCCAGCGCGTTTACCGAAAGGTTAGCAGAGGTCACGACCGCGCCCTTCCCCTCTGCCCAGTAGATCTTCATGTGGAGGCCGTCGGCAAATCTCACTCGGACACCGGATGCCATCAGATCCCGGATGGCGGAGGGGTTTGTGCCACCTGGCTGTGGCCAGCAGATCAGCTCAATGCCCTCCGGTTTAGGCAGGAACTTTCCCGCGCCTTCTCCGACAAACGCAGTTATTGCAACACGGCGCCGATTGCCATATGAAAAAAGTTCAGTGATGGCCGATCTGACTTCGGATTTCGTGTAGAGGACCTTCAAATGCATAGACATCGTAACGTACCCTCGTTCTGCCAGGCCGCTGCCAAGGATGACCTCATCGCAGGCATCGTCACCGCGAGGTCCGCGACGATTGCAAGCTGAAATTCCGCGACACCGGGGCCGCACGCGGCCACTTGAGCCCCTTCAAACCTCTACGAATTCACTGGATGAGGCTGGCTCCGGTACGACATCGCCTTGTCCCCGTAAGCTAGTGATATGAAGTTCCGCGGCTTCGCGAATAAGCTGCAAGACCTCCTCGCGTGTCTCTCCCACAACGGCGCAGCCGGGTAGGTCCGGCACGTAGGCACCGAAACTGTTCGGACCTTTTTCGACAATTACGACGTACTTCATTTCGCTCAACTGTCGACTGCCCTTCCTACCACCCGCGGGTCTGTAGCAATTCCTTGGGGTCGAGTTTGGCGACGTCGAGGCCGCGCATGGCTTCGCCGACTTCCGCGGAGCATTCTGCCACCACTTGTGGCTCATTGAAATGCGTGGTGGCGCGGACAATCGCTTTGGCGCGTTTATCAGGATCGGATGACTTGAAGATGCCCGAGCCGACGAACACCGCCTCGGCGCCGAGCTGCATCACGAGCGAGGCGTCGGTTGGCGTGGCAATTCCGCCCGCGCTGAAGTTGGGCACCGGCAGCTTGCCGTGCTCGCTCACCCACTTCACCAAGTCGTAGGGCGCGCCGAGTTCTTTCGACTTGGCCATCAGCTCTTCTTCCCGCAGCGTGGTAAGTTGCCGGATTTCGCCGGTGATGGCGCGCAGGTGGCGGACCGCCTCGACGATGTTGCCGGAGCCGGCCTCGCCCTTGGTGCGGATCATGGCCGCGCCCTCACCAATACGCCGCAGCGCCTCGCCCAGATTTCGGGCGCCACAAACGAAAGGCACCTTGTACGGCCACTTATTGATGTGATGTTCCTCGTCGGCAGGCGTCAACACTTCGCTTTCGTCGACGTAATCGACGCCCACCGCTTCCAGCACCTGGGCCTCCGCGAAGTGGCCGATGCGCGCTTTGGCCATCACAGGGATCGTCACCACCTCCATAATCTGCTTGATGATTGTGATGGAGGCCATGCGGGCCACTCCACCTTCCTTGCGGATGTCCGCAGGTACGCGTTCGAGCGCCATCACCGCCACCGCTCCAGCGTCCTCGGCGATCTTGGCCTGCTCGGCGGTCGTGACGTCCATGATGACGCCGCCTTTCAGCATTTCCGCCAAGCCGACTTTCAATTTCATTTGTTGATCGTATTCCCACATGACTAGTCTCCTGTTAGTCGAAAGTCGAGAGTCAAAAGTCGAAAGTCCAGGGTCGAGAGTCGAAAGTCCAAAGTTGAAAGTCGAAGGCCGAAAGTCCAAAGTCGAAGGTCGAAAGTCCAAAGTCGAAAGTCGAGAAGCGCCGGTTTTCCACTTTCGACTTTCGACTCTCGACTTTCGACTCCCCTCACACCAACGCTACCCCGGCTCCCTCCGTGGAGCGCTTCCGGCCTGTCTTTGCCTTGCGGATTTCCGCCTTCAACAGGTCTCCAAGGATGGTGATTCCCTTTTCAATTTGCCCGTCCGTTGGGCCGCTGAAGCACAAACGTAAGGCGTTGTGCTTCGGGTTTTGGAAATAGAAGTACCGCGAGGGCGCGAAGATCACGCCTCGCTCCCGCGCTTTCATCAAAAGTTCCGCGGTGTCGAGCTGTGGCGGCAACTCTGCCCAGACGGACATTCCACCTTCCGGAAAAACCAGCCGGACAGCTTCCGGAAAGTGGCGCTGGGCGGCTTGCCGCAGGACCTCCAGCTTATGCTCGTATACCTTGCAGGTGCGCCGAATCCACTTGTCGAGCCAGCCGCGTCTTCCCAGTTCCTCCAGGACCGCCTGTCCCAGCAGGTTGGTGTGGAGATCGGCCCGCTGTTTGGCCCAGCGCAGGCGATCGATCACACGGCGTGAAGCCGCGATCCAACCCACCCGCAGTCCCGGGAACCCGACTTTTGAAAAACTGTTCAGATGAATCACCAGCCCGGTGGTATCGAGAGCTTTCAAGGGGGGCAACTGCCGCCCGCTGTAACGCAAGGCCCCGTAGATATCATCCTCGACGACAGGAACCTGGAAGCGCGCGGCAAGCTCCAGCAGCCTCCTTCGGGCCGCCAGCGGCATGGTGTGGCCCGTGGGGTTCTGAAAATTGGGGCTGGTCAGAATCAGCCTCACCTTGGTTTGCTCCAACACCGCTGCCAGGAAATCCAGGTCCATCCCTTCTGCCGTGACGGGAATGCCGATCAAGCGGGTGTTCGGCGACTCGAAGACATTCCAGAGTCCCGTATAAGTAGGGTTCTCCGAGACCACGGCATCACCGGGGGCAACCAGGGTGCGGCGGAGAAGATCAATCGACTGCTGGCACCCGTTGGTGATCACCAGTTCGTCCAGTTCCACAGGGATTCCGTCACGCTGCAAGCGCGCCCGCAAATAATTCTTGAGCGGCAGGTAGCCATCGCTTGAACCGTACTGGAGAACCCTGCCACCCTCACGGCGGAGCACAGAGTCCGTGGCGCGCCGAACGAGGTCATGAGGCGTCATCTCATCGGCGCCATGCGCAGTCGCAAAGGAGATGACTCCCGCCTCATAAGCGCTGGCCATCAACCGTCCCAGGGAGTCGTCGCGCGCGTCCTCGGGAAAATAACTCTCCCAGAACACGTCGTTGCCCGCCGGACGCGGAGCGCGGACAGTGGAGCGCAGCGTTTCCGCCAAAGTCGTGACATACGTTCCCCGACCAACAGTCCCCTGGATAAGTCCCTCAGCCTCCAGTTCGGCGTAGGCATTGCCGACGGTGGTGCGGTGTACGCCCAGGTGCTTCGCCAGTTCGCGGCTAGGGTCCAGGCGGTCTCCCGCCTTCAAGGCTCCGGAAACCATCCGCTCGCGCAATTGCTCGCGGATCTGAACGTAGAGCGGCTTGGGCAAGCTGGAATCCAATGTCACCAACATAGCAACCGAACCTGTCATCCTTTTCGGGACAGGTCGTTCCGCCCAGGATGAAATTACCAGACCAAGTACATTACCAGACCAATGTAGGCCATTTACGTCCCCTTGTAAAGAGCCAATTAGGCCAATATTGGAACAGGCCAAGGAAGGAGAGACTGGGGGCTGGGGACTTGGGCAATTTTGGATTTTAGATTTTAGATTAACCCTCCCCACTGCCCACTGCATGAAGGGGGCTAGGCACTGGCGTTTGGGGCTGGGGCGATTTTGGATTTTAGATTTTGGATGTTCGACTAACCCACTCACCGGCTACTGCATGAACGAGGGGACCGGCTAAGAACAGAACGCCGCAGGCACGGTCAATCCAAAATCCAAAATCTAAAATCCAAAATTGCCCTAGTCCCAAGTCCCTAGCCCCCCTGCAAGAACGGGTTTGTCTCCCGCTCCTCACCAATCACGGTCGCAGGGCCATGCCCAGGGAAGACCGGCGTTTCATCGGGGAAAATCAGCAGTCGCTCGTGAATAGACCGCAGGATTTCCTCGTAAGACCCGCCCCACAGGTCCGTACGGCCGATGCTTCCCTGGAACAGGGTATCACCACTGAAAATCTTCTCTTGCTCGCCCGAAAGGTGGAGGGAGAGGCTGCCAGGAGAATGTCCGGGCGTGTGCAGGACCTCCAGAACATGCGACCCGAAGCGCAGAGCGTCACCCTCTTTCAGGAATTGATCCACATCCACAACACCCGGAGGGAGGAGGCCCAGCCATTCCGCCTGCAAGGCCAGGTGCTGGTAGAGTGGCAGGTCGCTCGCATGCATCAAGACAGCGGCTCCCGTGGCGCGTTTCAACTCCTCGAGGCCACCCACATGGTCGATATGCGCGTGCGTGGCGATGATGTACTTGGCCCGCAGCTTGTGCCGGCCCAGCACTTCCTGGACACGTTCAATCTCGTCCCCCGGGTCAATGACGATGGCCTCGCCGGTCTCTTCATCACCCACGATGGAACAGTTGCAGGCCAGTATTCCCACGGGAAGAACCTCGTGAATCATCCTCGCTTATCCTTCCTTTCGCCCCTAACCATTGTACTCGATTTCGTTGACTTGCCCGGGACGCTCTTCTATACTCGTATCCAAGGCGAGCAGGGCGTGCGGCAACAAATGAAACTGGTAGTGGTGGGCGGGCAGGTGCGGAAGGTCGGCAAGACCTCGGTGATCGCCGGATTAGTTCGGGGGCTGAATTCACTTGCCTGGACGGCGGTAAAGATCAGCTATCACGATGGCGATGCCGACTCGCAGGATACGCCATCGGCGGACGACCTCCCGGCGCATCTTGACTTTTCCTGGAGCGAAGAAAAGGACCCCAATGGACACCACGACACCTCCCGGTACCTCGCGGCGGGGGCGCGCCGCGCGCTGTGGATGCGCGCTCGAGGAGGAACACTTGCGCAAGCGCTGCCCGGATTACTCAAGACTCTGGAGGGCGATGAGCACGTAATCATCGAAAGCAACAGCATACTTGCCTTCCTCAAACCCGCGGTCTTTCTGTTTGTAATTGATGAATCGCGGCGGGAATTGAAGGCTTCAGCAAGGCAATTCCTCCCCCGCGCGGACGCGTTGGTCACGGTGGGACCCGAGCTCGAGCCGAGCGTTTGGCCGGGAATATCCCGCCAAATGGTCGAAGACAAGCCCGTCTTCCGGGTGTCGGCGGGTGAGTGGTCGAATCCCGCGCTCAGCCGCTTCGTTCGCGAACGGCTCGCATTGCCGGGGGAACAGGAGATACTCCTCGGCCCTTCATTCCCAACGCGAGAATAGGAGCTATCATGGCAGCACTGAGCAAAACGGAAATTCGAGAGAGGCTGATGAATATGCCGGAGTGGTCGCTCATCGGCAGTGCGATCTACAAGAAGTTTACTTTCAAATCGTTCCTGCCGGCCGTCGCCTTTGTGAACAAGATCGCCGAAGCCGCCGAAGAGGCCAACCACCATCCCGACATCACCATTAATTACAACCAGGTGGGCATCACCCTTTCGACGCACAGCGAGTCGGGAGTCACGGAAAAGGACTTCCGCCTGGCTGAAGCTATCGACAAGCTTTACGAATGAAAATCTGGCGGCAACAAATCGGAAATCCCGCATTGATCGCAAGGTTAATAATCGCGTTTGAGTCTTGTCCTTGGGAGCGAAAGCGAATAGAATCACGCCCATGCTTTCGTCAGGAAAAAGCTGATGTCCACACTCGTGCAATGGATGCATGTGACCGCTGCCGTCATCGTGGTGGGGGGGATGGCGTTCCTACTTTTCATCCTGATGCCCTCCCTGGGAGCCTTGGACCCCGAGCACCGCGATCTGCTCGCCAAACAGGTCATGGACCGGTTCCGATGGATAATTTGGTCGGCAATTATCGTGTTGCTCGTTTCAGGGCTCTATAGCATTCGCCAGTATTACTGGGAAATGGCCTGGGGCAAGTCCTGGGCGCTTTTGGCCGTAAAGATTGTTCTCGCCCTCTTTGTCTTCGTGGTTGCGTCGGCGGTGACGTTGCCCTTCAAACTCTTCGACCGGGTCCGCGCTCGACGGCAAGTCTGGCTCTCGATCGCTGTCGGCCTTGCAGGTGCCATCATCTTCATTTCCGCCTATCTACGCCGGTAACATGAGGCGAGCAGGCATTCCGTCCTGCGCGCGCATCGCGAGTGCCGCGAAGCGGCATACCGTGAGTAGTCCCGCCACGCGGGATGAAACCTACGGAAAGGAAAGCCGCGAGATTGTTCCGGCCCTGGAGGGGCCGAACGTTCGTAGGGTCAACCCCGTCGGGGTTGGGCGGCCGGGTGGGCTTTGCTATCCGCAGTCCCGCGCCTGCGGGACTGCGGCTACTCACGGTCGGCCCCTACCGGGGCCTGCCACGGTCCTATTCGAATTTCGCTTTTCCAGTCTCTAATTTCCAGTTTGCGATTGGGCAGCGGGAAACGGTGTCAGGTACCGTTTTCTTTCAAGCTGCCGGTCGGCTGCATCCCCACGCCGTCCCACCTGCTGCAGAGTGGCGCGCTGGCCCCTCCACCGCGAAATAGTCGTTGATTGCGGGTGCCCGGGGTGTAAAATAGGCGACTTGCAGATGCTAAAAAGGAAATCCTGGTTAACCCCATGAATAACGGATTGAATACTAACGTAAGCAAGGTCCATAGCCAGTCTGCGCCCCCGCTTTCTCGCTGACAAGCCCACGGCTACCGCCAAAAGGATATAGACTCCGAACATGATTAGCGGGACAAGTAAATTCTCCACTAAATCCAAGCTGCTCATTTCGGCCTCCTTCTGCCACGGAGCGAATCATGCGCTTGGGGATTGAAGTGAGAAAGGAAAAACTGTGAAGACCAAAGTGTTTTGGTGGTTCTTGCTAGTATCGTGTGCACTTTGCGTGTTAGAAGGTTTGCCTATTGCCATACGAGGAGACCCAGGGGGTGCTTTTGGCTATATGGTAGGCTTTGCGTTTTTCCCTTTTCTTGTCGCATATATTGCACGTGGCAGAAAAGGCGATTGGGATAGCTTCAGCAAATGGTTCTTTTTCGGAATACTGATTTGTGGTTCCCTTACGGCACGGCAGCAGGCTAAAGATTGGAGAAACTGGAGCGCGGACCGATTGAAAAGGCATATGGGCGAAATCATACAAAATGCGGAGTCTGGTCATCCCAATGCAGCAGTTGCCGACTCGACCCCCTTTGACGACGTTATGCGCGGCTATTATGCCGACGTAGCGGGTGAGGCGAAGACATACGAAGCTACCACCGCCGCCGTTGACGTTGCCGATATTTACACCGCTAAATCCTTTTCCAGCAAGGAGACTGTCCAACAGGTAATTACCCGTGTCCAAACACTGGCGGCGGCAAACAGGGATTTTTATAATTTCTGGATGTCGGAACCGCAGGCTGTTGAAAAGCGTTTAAGCCAGTCCTCCGCAAGTTACAGCGACCAGAAGGACTTCATGGTCGGATTTCACAAAACCTATGACATTTCTCCCATGGGGAAGCTTCTCAAAGCGAGATGCGACTGGTCAGCATCCGTGATTTCCTTATATTCCTTTGCACTCCTGCATTCCTCGGAAATCCACGTGAGCCGTCAGCAGTTGGTCATTGACCCCAAGACCTTTGATGAATTCAAGCAAAAGGAAGACGCTTCCTTCGCCCTGCAAAAGACTGTCCTGGCTCTTAGGGCACAGGTGGATAAAAGCATTCAAAATACAAAGAACGCATTTGGATTGAAGAACCGGTGATGTTCCAGCCGCCGTTCGGGCTCGGTTCACGGTTGCCTGCGGACGGGAGGAAACGGTGTCAGGTACCGTTTTCCCCACCGTTTTCCCCATTAGTTTTTCCAGGCAGCGACGCCAGGAAAGCCCGGCGGAAGGCTAGGCAAGATCGCGGAAAACTGATTTCGGGTTGACTCGTCCATTTCCAGCATAGCTAGGATATCTTCTCTCGACGGCAGTTCACCTCCCAATCCGGAGCTTCGGCGGATACTCAGTAGAAGGTGGAGCATCCATATAGCGATCCTGCGAGCCATCTCATGAACCTCTCCCAAATGGCCATGGAAGACGTTGAAGTCGCCCAGTTTGGTTTTTCCATGAACTAAGTGACTCCTGATCCCGTAAATTTTATCAAACTTCTGAGCGACGTTTTTCCGCTCGGTCTCAGTCGTCCCAATGACCAGGCTCACCCGCTTCTTTAACAGTTTGGTGAGCTGAGGTTTCTCCTCACCCAGCAAGGCTTCGATCGCTGTCACATACCAAAGAAGGCTCTCCCAATTGTCCGGACCGAGAAATGCCTTCACAAAGAAATGCAGAGCCGTATTCATGAACTGCCACACTTCGGGCGAATCATCGATCACAGCACCAATTAGCTCCTCACCTGCCGTTACACGAGCAACAAACTGTTTCGTTTCTTCCCCGTCTTTCCACATTCCGTTTGCAGGCTCGTCACCGGTGGTTTCGCCGGTTTCAGGGTCTATTACGGGCTGAAAGGTTAGGACGGAGAGATCAGGTGCTCTGGTTGGCCGACTCGTCGTTACGTCAGAGGCAGTGATGAAGAACGGAATTCGCGGATGTAGTCGCCCGGCGAAAGGATTCACGTCCTTTGTGGTAACTATATCGCCTCCTGGCTCCCACGACCGATCAGTCCAGAGGCCCCATCTGCAAAGGGCAAGGCTGAGAAGAGCACGCTCTAGCGCCCTGGGTAGGGGCGACTGCTCTCTCGGCAGCCGCGCGGTGAGTGTCAGCCCTTTGCCGCGTCGCGGAGGAACCGGCATGTTTTCCCTGCTGACCACGAACCAGTACCCCGTCAGCTTCGCAGTTTCGACGGCAGCATAGGGATAGAAAACCTGCCGAATGCGATTCTTCAGCAGTGCGTCTAGCTCCTCCCGACTGAACCTGCGCACCTCAAACTCGCCGAACTTCATCGTTTCCTCGGAAAAGCGGACGAATTCTAAAGGGGCGAGATGTGTCTCGAGTGCGTCGTTTTTCTCGAACTCCTGCTGGTAGAAGTTGGCAATTACGTGGAGTTCAAGTGGTTTCACGTCCCAAGCATCCAGGTAAAGGCCGGACAGGCGCAGGAAGTCCTTTACGCTCCACTGCCAACGGCGCGAGTCGGTCTTTTCCTTGCCGTCTTGCGAAAACGCGGCTGCGGTCGCCTCTAATAACTCACTAAATTCGCTTTGCTGCTCGGCAGCATCAGCAGCAGAGCGAATCCGATCTTCAAGAGATTGCCGCCGTTTGGACTCCTCCGAACTCGTCGCGTCACGGCTTCGCTCTTGCGCAAACAGAGACTGGACCAGAGAGAGATAGTTCTGCAATGCAGGTATCAGGGACGAAGACATACGAATCTCTCCTGTAAGCTAATACGAACCAGGGGTCTCTCACCCAAGGACCAAACCCCACTTGGCCGAGTCGGCCACCTTTACAGAGTCTAGTTCTGAAAGCCGCGACAACGCCAGTTGAAATTGAACATTTGCAAGTTCACTGCGAGTCCCCGCAGGCTCAAACTTCGCAATCAAGGGCTTTTCTTCATAAACTGGTTGTTCCTGACGTTTGTCGACCGGTGAATAATAGTTGGCAGGTGCCGTGCTTGGGTCGGTGACGTCAACCACCAAAATCCGGGGGGGGAAAGGTGTCAGGTACCCTTTTCTTTCCCCTGGCCGGTGCCCGAGCCGGACCGTTATCGGCAGTGGCTTAGCCACTCGCAGGGGGAAAGTGTGTCAGGTACCCTTTTCTTTCCCCTGACCGGCGCCCGCGCCCGACCCTTACCGGCAGTGGCTTAACCACTCGCAAGGCCGGGAAGAAATTAAGAATATCCGCTATGCCATCCAAAGAAGCAGGCCGTATGGTTCGGAACCATGGGTGTCTCAGGCGATTGCGCAATTCGGATTGGAAAACACCCTGCGCAACCCCGGGCGCCCTCGAAAGGGTACCTGACACCGTTCCGTCCCGCCCGGCGCGTAAAATGGGCGACTTGCAGATGCTAAAAAGGAAATCCTGGGTGACACCTTCCAACCTGCAAGAATTCCAGAACATGTTCGCGCACTTCGAGCCAATCTAGGCGAGAGCTGGTGGAGGACATCAGTCTCTATTTTCGAATTTCGATTTTCCAGTTTCTAATTCGCAGTTTCTAATTTCCTGTTTCCGATTGGGCGGGCACTACTTCATGTGGAGGACGGCCTCTTTGAAAGTCCCTCGCTGTTGCATGATTTTCTTTTGCAGCATGATGATGGATTGAAGGAGCATTTCAGGCCGCGGCGGGCATCCAGGAACGTACACATCAACAGGAATGAATTGGTTTACGCCCTGGACGACCGCATAGTTATTGAAAACGCCACCCGAGGTTGCGCAAGCGCCCATCGAGATCACCCATTTGGGCTCCGGCATCTGCGCGTAGAGTTTCTTGATCACGGGAACCATCTTTTGCGCGACGCGGCCGGCAACAATCATCAAGTCCGATTGGCGCGGTGAGCCACGGAAGACCTCCGCTCCAAACCGCGCAATATCAAAGCGTGAGGCCCCGGTGGACATCATCTCGATGGCGCAGCATGCCAGACCAAAGCTCATGGGCCAGATCGAGGACTTGCGCGCCCAATTCACCGCCTGGTCCAGCTTCGCGAAAATCAAACCTTCAAACCCCGATGATTCGTTTGTTGGCATGAATCGTACGTCCCTTCAAAGACTATTATGCCATCTCAGGATTGCGGATGCAATTCATCGCTCAACAGGCCGCGGAAAAACTCGTTTGGCATGTCATTCCGAGGAGTCCCGCGTCCGCGGGACGACGAGGAATCTCGCATTGGCTTGAAAACACCCGTGGCTGGCGCAGAGGGAAGCTCTCGGCGGCAACGGAGGCTGCCGTTGAGCTGTTCCTGTGCAAGATTGACACCCTGGCTTGGGACTCCGCCGCTGCGCGGGCATACGCGAAGGCCCGCGCCACGCTGGAACGAATCGGCAAGCTGCTGGCGAACATGGACCTGCTGATTGCCGCCCATGCTGCCGCCGTGGGCGCCGTGCTGGTGACGAACGACCACACCCTCGAAGAGTGCTCGAAGTATATCGACGTGAGGCAGACGGTCAATTGGGCCGACGATGTGGGGGTGAAACCCTGACTCCTCATCGGCTGATCGTTTTCGCCGCGAGGCAGGGTAGCGCGGTCGCGGAAAACAGGATGTTGATGTCGAAAACAGCAGTAAGCGGCAAGGCTATTTCTCGTGCAGTAATGCGTCGACGAAGGACTCGCGTTCATCTTCCGTCAAGTGGTCCCAATCCAGCCCTCGTTGGGCGGACGCCCGTCGCAGTTGCGCCTCGGCCCAGCGCAGCCGATCCTCCCGGCCCGCTTGTGCTTCCTGGGCAAGCGCCAGCAGGGCCGCCCGCTTGCGTTCGGCCGGCAACCCCCGCACCAGTGAAATGACCTTTTCGTCATTCAATTCCAAAGTGGTCATCTTCGGTATAATATCATCCGGAGCAAGCTTAAAGCAGGTTCTGATTTGTGCAGCGAATCCGCCCCCGGCGCCCGCCGCATGGACCCAGCGTGGGTGACCGAGATCCGCGACCAGTGCCTCGACGCACGCGTTCCGTTCTTCTTCAAGCGGGGGAAAATAGGGGGGGAAACAGTGACATGCGTGCCAGTCCCCTTAGTCCCTTAGTCCCTAGTCCCCGGTGCGCCCTACCCGCCTTTCGAGCCGCCCGCGCTTCCGCTAAGGCGCGGCGACGAGGTACCCGGTTCTTGCTTTGGCGTCGTAAGGGCGAACATGGATTTCGACAGTGCGACCAAGCGCCGTAAGCCAGGCGGTGAGCCGATCAATGCTCACGCTTTCCATGCGGCCACGAAGGACTTTGGAAAGCGTAGGCTGGTCGGTGCCGCAACGTTGCGCGGCCTCCTTCTGGGTGAGTTTGCGCTTCTCGATAGTCTCTACAATAGCGGTGATGAGCATGCTCTTCGCAGTCAGTTCCGCTGCCTCGGCGGGCGTAAAGCCGATATCTTCAAACACGTTCCCGCTGCTCTTGTGGAATGTCTCGACCATTTTTCAGTCCTCCCTGTCCAGTGCGCGTGCCGACTGCAATCGCACCTGGATCAATTCCGCATCGGGTTTGGAAAGCCCGATTCCCGATTTCGATTTTTTCATGAAGGCATGAAGAACATAAAGGGCCTTCCTGAGGCTCACCACATACATTAGCCGATAGGCGTTTCGATCAAAGCGCTCGCGAAGCTCAAAGACTCCCGCTCCGAATTGCGGAAGTGGTTTCATGTCGAGCGGGGTCTTTCCGTCCTGTAACTGCCGCAGCCGGTGGCCGAAAGAGGCTTTCACAGGGCTTGGCAGAGCCGATATGTCCTCTTTGCTGCTGCCCATCCAGATGATGACCCTGCCCGACAATCGAGGCTGAGTCGGCGAATTGGCCGCGTCAGTGGCGCTGCTCTCCGGGGGCGCGGATTTCTTCAAAATCATCTCATAAATATGGTAAATTTACCATATTTCGTCAAGTCTTATTTTGGGGTTGAAGGGCGCTAAGAATGACCCGCAACCATGACCATCGCTTTCTGCCGGAAAAACTGGACAACGAGGTGCCCGTCCCCATCGGCCTCCGAAAGAAAAGGACGCCGCAGCTTTGACACGGCGCTACACTACAACCGTTTGTAACATCATGGCGAGAAAAGACTTGGAACCCGGCCCGAGCAACCGGCGGTCACCGCGCCCGGTAGACGTCGTGCCAGCCGCCCGTGGGCAACACGGCTCCCAGGCCGGTTCCTACTGCCGCACCCACAAACCCTGCCAACGCGGCACTCTCAGCATTGATGCACGATCCCTGCGCACATTTCCCTTGACCCAATTCAGGGGAAGCAACGCCGACAATGACCCCGGCGCCGGCGCCGACCGCGAGGCCGATGAGCGTGTTCCGGCCACGATGGCTCTTGCCTCGCGTGGAGACCCGCAGAATATTTTGCCGCTCGAACGTCTGGCTATCCTTCCCGAGGCGGAGCACGATCCCATCGTCGCTCACGCTTTGAAACTGGCCGCCGTAGGACTTGGCGTCGTTCAGCACCACCCGGACTTCCTGGCCAGTCGCCAGTTGCTTGAGGCTCTCCCAATTGACTTGGGTCGATTTGGGCTCCGCTGCGTTGACCGAACCGATCCCGATGAAACCAAGCATCAGGACCGTCATCCCTATCGCGAAGAAGTGTTTTCGACGACTCATGTTCCACCTCCTAAAGATGTCAGGTTCTTGACTCTCCTCATGCCCGTAGCGTCGGCGGGCCGACGGCGGCAACCAGGGCTGGTCATGACCGTCGTCGGTCCGGTTGTCCAGCATCCAAGTCCGCTACTTCTTGGCCCGGTACACCGTACGACTGCCAGGGATCGCGCCTAAGGCAGCCCCGCCCCCGAACCCGGCCGCGATGGCACCCACACAGACACCGCAAGAATTACCTTCATTACTGCTGGCCGCCAGGGGGATATAAGCGGCCGCCAGGGCAATTCCGCCCAGAATGCCCGATCCCAGCAGCATGTTACGCGTGCGATGCGAATTGTCCCGGACGCTGACACGCACGACCTTGGAACGCTCGATGGACTCCTGGCTCTTGCCGACCTGCAGCGTGATGGCTTCCTCGGAAACGGAAACGAAGGGACCTCGGAGCGACTTCATGCTCGTGTCCACCACCTCGATCTTCTGCCCTGGGCGCAGTTGTTTGAGGTTGTCCCGGGAATCCTTTGCTGATTGGGCCATTCCGAATACGGGAGCCAAAACGAGAAATAGCAACACGGGCTTTACTCTTCCCATGACTACCTCCTATTGGCGTGAGCTTTGGAGAACCGCGCTTCTGCTGGTTATCGAGCACGCTGGATTCCAAACGAGTTTCCTTGTTAACTCCTTCAAAAAGGCCGAAGTCTGCTGTGCCGCCGCGGGAAAAGGAGACTGCGACGGAGCAAGAATCCGCTGACACTGAAGGCCTGCGCTGGCACTCCCGTTGCGACATCAGAACGAACGCGCGACACCCTTCAAGAACCCGCGCCCGCGTGCCTCGCCATAGCATGGTTTTTCTCTCAGCGATGGCGGGCCGAAGGTGGGCGTGACCCTTTTCGGATATTGCTGGGTTGGCTCAAATGAGGCAGCAGAGGTGAGGAAAGGCGAGAGCAGCCGGCTGGAAACGGTAGAGAATCCACTCGGAGCGATCTTTATCAGTTGGAAACCTGGCCCTCCTGAGGCCGCCGGATCCCATGTCTCTCCATCCGGTAAATCAAGGTCTTGCGGCTGATATCCAGGTAGCGAGCGGCGTGCGTCTGGTTCCAGTCACACTTCTCCAACGCCTTCAGGATGAGTTCCTTTTCAATCGCTTCCAGGCTGATGCCTTGGGGTGGCAAGCCTATTTCAAGAGCATCTACGCCGGCTCTTTCCTCATGCAGGAAGTCCGGCAAGTCGTGGAGGGTAACCTCGTCACCGCGAGTCAGGACCACGACACGCTCCACTGCGTTCTCGAGCTCGCGCACATTGCCTGGCCAGCGATAGCGCACAAAATAAGGCAACAGGGCGGGAGGCATCACCAGATTCGGTCGACCGTTCTTTTGCTGGCTCTTGGCAAAGAAACACTGCACCAGATCCGAGATATCCTCCACCCGCTCCCGCAAGGGCGGCAGCACGAGAGGGATCACGGCGAGGCGGTAGTAGAGGTCCTCGCGAAACGTGCCGTCCTCAATCATGGCCTGGAGATCTCGATGGGTCGCCGCGATGATGCGCACGTCGACGTGGTGTCTCACTTCGGAACCGATCTTTTCGATCTCACCCTCCTGGATGAGCCGCAGCAGCTTTACTTGCAGTTCGGGCGGTATTTCGCCGATTTCGTCCAGGAAGAGCGTTCCTCCATCGGCCATTTCGATCTTGCCCTTTTTGTCGCCGACCGCGCCGGTGAACGCACCTCTCTTATGGCCGAAGAGTTCGGATTCGAGAAGGTCCCGCGGAATCGCGCCGCAGTTAATGGTGATCAGCGGGCCATCTTTGCGCAAGCTGTTAAAGTGGATCGCTCGTGCCAGTAGTTCCTTTCCGGTCCCCGTCTCTCCTCGAATGAGAAGCGTGGAATTCGTTCGCGCCGCCCGCGCCGCGACGTCTAGAACGTGCAGGAGGTTGTCGGAATGCCCCCGGATGTTCTCAAACCCGTATTTCTGATTAATATTGGCGCGCAAGGCCCGGACTTCCTCGATGAGTCGAAGATGATCCAGGGCACGAGCGACCACCAGCGACAGCTCATCCGGGTGCACTGGCTTGGTGAGAAAGTCATAGGCGCCGGCCTTCATGGCTTCCACCGCCGTCTCCACGCTTCCGAAGGCGGTGAGGACGATGACGACGGTTTCCGGGTACTGCGACTTGACGTGCTTGAGCACCTCAATACCCGAGAGGCCGGGCATCCTCAAATCCGTGATCACCAGGTCGTACCCTCGAAGCTGCAGCAGCGAGAAGGCCTGCTGGGCCGAAGCCGCGGTGACGACGGAATAGCCGTCCTGTTCCAATTGAACTTGCAGCACCCGGCGCAGACTGTCGTCGTCGTCGACTACGAGGATTCGGCTCGTCTTCATGTTCGGCTCGAGGGGCGGGGAAGCGAAACCCGCATCGTGACCCCACCGGGCGAGTTGCGGGCCACCGTGAGCGTCCCTCCATGTTGGCTCACGATCTGGTGCGCCAGGGACAGTCCCAGGCCGGTGCCAGTCTCTTTGGTGGTAAAGAAGGGATCGAAGATCCGGTCGAGACAATCATCGCTGATTCCACATCCTTGATCGTAAACGTCAATCGTGACCTTGTTCCCGTCCCCCCGCGCCGCCAGCACCACGGTCCCGCCCTGCGGCGTTGCCTGAATTGCGTTCATGACCAGGTTGAGCAGAACCTGCTTCAACTGCTCGGGGTCACACTCCAGTCGCGACAAACCCGGCTGGATGTCTTTCTTCAGATCCCGCCGGCGGGTTTCTCCCGCGTGTTGCGCCAGGACAATCACCGAGTCCAGCAAACCGTCGATTTCGACCGTCTTCAAATCAGGCGGGCTGGGCCTGGCAAAGCTGAGAAAATTGGTCAGCAATCGGTTGAGCCGGCGGCTCTCTTTCTGAATGATATCGAGAAACTCCCGACGGCGCTCCTCGGATTCGCGCTCACGCTGCACCACCGCGGCCGCGCCTTCAATGCTCGCCAGGGGATTACGAATCTCGTGTGCGAGTCCGGCAGACAATTGCCCCAGGGCATAAAGTCGTTCTGCACGTTTCATTCCCTCAAAATTCTCGCGCAATTCCTGATGCGCCCGACGCAATTCCTTGGTGGTCTCACGGAGGGCCTGATCCTGCTTTCTCCGCCGATCCGTCAGTACTCCGGCCAACCCGCCTACGAGGCAGAAGATACAGGTTTCCAAGCATTGGTCGAGCACATCAACCTTCGACACGGTCCAGATGGGTGGCGTGCCGATCACAAAGGCGATGCCTGACAGCAGGGCGACGGCCAAGCCGCCGCGCCAGCCCATGCTCAAGCCTGCCAGGACGATCGGGATGTAGTACAACCTTTGTAATATATAGATCCAGTGGGCCGCGGTCCCAGGGGTCAAGAAATGGAGAACGCCGATTACTGCCACCGCCACCAGAATCAGGCCTCGCCACAGCCGACCCTCCAGGGTTCCCGGCGCATCGTCCCCGGTAGTAGCCAACTTGGTGAGAGAAGGCAAGATCTGGCCCTTCACCGTTGCGTCCGATGTTGTGCTGGGATGCATTGCCATCGTCGATCACCCTTGAGGGTACGCCGATTTCTTCCGATCTTCAACCCAACAACATCAGCGCGATCATGTCCCGCTTTGGCCCTAAATGGCCTACTTGGGCGTGGGAGCGCCGACGTCGCGCCCACCTCGCCCGCAAAGTGCAATCAGGTCTCCATTAGAGCGGTTTCCGCCGGAGGAAGAAAGAGCCAGCGGGAGGCCCGCGCTGCCATGTTAAAGCAGAGTACTAGCCCTCTTGGTAACCGAGCTTGCCGGGCAACCAAGTGGGGTGCCTGTCCGATTTGGGGCAGAAGTGGCTCTTTTGAGGCAGTCCCATGAGCCACTACCACTGCGCCTGCGCCGTCGACGTGGCCATCCATTGGGATTGAGCAAGGAAACACCGGGCGGCAGAGTTCGGGCGGCTGCTCAGGGTCGCGTTGTTTCTCACGCGCGACTCGGCGGCCTGGACCACCGATACGACCGTGCGGCGTAAACAGCAGCACGAAATGATCTCGGTACTCTTGCGCTGCTCAGGGGAGCAGTGTCACGCATTCCCAGGCAATCGCAAGCACGACACTGCCAGGAAACATTTCAACGCCAGAACCAACCTTCATTCAAGCCAGTAACTCTCGCCGACTTAGCACCTTCTTTGATGCCGATTGGATTGTGGCGAGACACAGATCATTTCCGTGGCCTTTGCCACCGTGGCCGATTACATTGAGCCCGAGCAGCGCTCCGCCGCCATGGCGGTGGGAATTATCGGCGGGCCCATCCTGGCGGGATGGTTTGGCACGGCATCCCTGTTCTGGATGACGGGGTTCCTGGGCTTGGCTGTATTTTTGGCTGGAACACTTTTCTATATCGGCTTCACCGGACTTGGGCCGATTCTTCCCAGCCTGGTCAGTAAAGCCTCGCCGGGAATGTCCTATGGAACGGCCCTGGGGTTTTGCAATACCGCGCAGTTCCTCGGAAGCACGGTGGGAGGCTCACTCGCCGGTGCGCTCGCAAACTACCCGCCTGAGCGGGCGTTGTTCACCATGATGGCGGCCGCGGCAATCGGCTTCCTGATGATGGTCGCCACCAAGCCACCACGCCGTATCGATCGAACCTGAAGAGGTGAGATCCTCGATCTTACCTTCGCGAGAGAGCTCCGGGCTTCCTTCAATTTAACCCAATGAAAACGGGCTCCTCCCAACAATCGACAAATCCAGACCTGATCCGTCCGCTGCAACCCACAAGGGGCCGAGAGGAGGAGGTCAGCGTGCAGGCTCTGAAAGGGACGGAGGCCCGAGTTTCGCTCCGTGGTGCGAGGTAAGCGTCGACCCTCATTCGGTTCAGGCCCTGACGCGCAGGTCTTCTTCCGAGGTCTGTGCCACCGGTTGCAAGGGCGGCGTGTAGCCTTCCGGCAAATCCCCGTTGTCCGGGCGCAGGTATTGCCAGTAATGAGGTTTGAGCGAGGCGATCAGTTCGCGCCGCGTCTTGGTTTTGAGCGGCCGGCCTAGATAGATTTTTCCCATGCGCGCCAGGATCTTCTCCGAGATCGCGCTCGAGAACATGATGAGCGGCCATTTGAAGTTCGGGCCATTCGTGCGCCGCAGCTTGAGCAGCCAGACGATGAGTGAGCCGAGTTTCCACACCAGGGGCGACCACCAGGTATTGAAGGTGGGGCTCAAAATCATTTTCCAACACTTCATGATGATCTGCCACTGCAAAGGCGTAAGCTGCCGCGTCTCGGTAACGCCGCGCTGCTTTTCCATGCGCGTGTCGTGCAGGGGCGTGAAGATGGAGGGGACCATGATCGCGAAAAGGCCGCGGCGCTCGATTTCATAGAGCAGGTCGAGCGTGGCCCGGGAATCCTCGTCGGTCTCGCCGGGATTGCCCACCATCAGGGTCATGACGGGAAACCAGTTGTTTTCGTTGGCGACGCGCAGGCCTTCCAGAATCACGCTGGGCCAGTCTTCGATGGAGAACGGCACGGCCTTGCCGGGCATGATCTGCTTTGCCATGCGCACCGACCCTGTCTCAAATCCGATCAGCGGCGAGAGCGCGCGCTTCTCCCCATGCGAGCTCAGACGAATGCGCACGGGGCTCTTATCCAGGAGCTTAGCGGAGAGCTTCTTGATGAGCAGGGGGTCAACCACAAAGGGCGCCATGGTGCAATGGCTGAACAGGTGGTTCTTCACGCCCGGGGTTTCGACAATGTCGGTGTAGAGAGATACCAGCGCCTCGCGGTTGGGGAAGAAAAAGGGCGTTCCGGTGCGAACTTGGCCCCAGATGAACATGTCTTCCGTGGCCAGAGAAATCTGGCTATTGCCCTCGCGGACGTTGGCGCGCACGGCTGCCATGATTTTTTCCTTGGGCACGTCGATTTGGGGATTCAGGTCGGGCACGCAAAACTGGCAACGCCGCCCGCAGCCGGTGGTCATTTCGATGACCCCAAACGTCGTGCGCTTTTCGGGCACCAGGATGCCCGCGCGGTCCGTGGGATGCACGACGTTGACCTCGCGCGGCAGGGTCTCACCACGGATGGCTTTGTGGAACAGATTTACGGCGTCCAAGGATTCGCTGCGCCCTTCCACCACGCAATCCACGCCCAGGGCCTCAAAGCTGTCGGTCTGGGTAATCTGCCAGCCGCCCGATCCGCCCACGATGACTTTGAAATTTTGCCGGAAGGGGTTGGACATGATCTTCGCGAACATCAGCTTGGCATAGTGGGAATTGATGGGCTCCTTCGATGAGCCGAACATGGACGTGTAGACACCTGCGGCAAACGTCACGCCCAGCGGATTGTGGGTTGAGACGCCTACGACGCGCGTTCGCGGTCCGAGGAATTTGTCAAGATCGTCGGGATAGCAGACCGCGATGTCCTCCGGGCTGAATTCCCTTTGCAGGGATTTCTCCACCAGGCGCACGCCCGCCGGCATGTAGCGCGCCGTCCCATCGGGGTTGTGCTCCACCTTGCGCCAAGTGGGGTACTTGTTGTTGATGGTAAACTCCATCCAAACAGGCAGAGAAGCAAGCGCCATCTGAATGAAATAGCCGGCGTGATCGATGGTCTCGGTCAGCGGAGCCGTCAGGACGATGAGCTTGCCTCCGTCCGCGGGTGGTGCGTAAGGCGTACCGACTCCGGCGTCATGATGGGCCTGCGTACGATCGCCATTGGAATGGCCGTTCCCACCGAACAGACCTTTAAGCATAAACGCCTCGCACGAAGAGTCGCCTAATGTCAGTTTTGAGTGTTCAGGCACCCTGAATGCTGAATCCACGAACTCAGGAATTCTACGTGAAACACGTTGCTGAACAGGCTGCGGAAAAACGCTTTTCCGCTGTCATGCTGAGCACAGATTTCATGTTTCATGAGCATTCGGCTCGCCACTATGCATGAAAACAGCCTGGTTTGAGCTAACCCCTTTGTTACCAATGAAAGCCCCGGCTATTTTCAGGGCAACGAAGGATCTAGCTCTGCGCATTTTCATGGAGATATGAGATTCTTCACCCCCTGCTGCTCCTCAAAATGACAGCCGCGACGAGTTTTTCCGCAGCCTGTAAAGCAGAAAGTGGGAGACCTGCTGGTACCCAGCGCTGCTGAAGTTTAGGAGGCCGGCGGTGGTACCGTAGCTGAGGTCAGGTCGGAAATACACGTCGCCGCTAAGGGGCCCGATGGCACTCATCAGATCGTACGAGCCGAAGGCCGAATTAAAGGTGTCCAATACTGATCCTCCACACCCGCTACAAATGTTATCACCAATCCCGGCGGCTCCACTCGGATTGTCGAACGCAAACATGGCGTCGGTAAACGTTGCCGCCCCGATGCCGGCTATATCGACCGTCGCCGTCCCCACGTCGATTTCCCAGAAGATGGCCCCCCCCCAGACGTTTGCCGTGTCCCCTGTAAACGCGACAGTGACCAGGGCGTCGAAGAAAGAGTTCGAATCAAGGGTGCCCGAGACTGTATCTTGTACCGTGTACGTGATCGTTTCTGCCTTGGCCTGTACCGCACCGCAGAGCAGGACCCCCAGAGCCAAGAGGCTGAGGGTTTTCTTCATTGTTTAAGACTCCAACGGGAAAAATTAGGGACAAACGCAGCAACAATTGTGCGAAAGAATCACGTTTCTGCCAGCAAATCTGGCACGTTGGGCGCCAAACTCATGCCTCTCTGCAGGAACTGCAACTTACGCGCTTTCGATTGGTCACTCCGCTCTGCTAGCGACGTAGTACCCCGATCCCTCTTACTAATCGAGCTTGCCGGGCTACCAAGTGGGGCGCCTGTCCGATTTGGGGCAGAAGTGCCTCTTTTGAGGCAGTTGTCAAAGCCGTGACCACTGCGCCTGTGCCATCGCCGTGGCCATCCATCAGCCGCCAAATCAGGGTCTCAAAGAACCGGGGGATCCGGCTGTTGCCGAGGTGGACCGCAATTCCGAAATTGAGTAGCACTGTTTTGCCCTGATCCGAGGGGCGATCCCCCGGCTTTGCGGGGGATATTTACTCAGTCTAATCAGGTTAGATTGCAATGGGTTGAGACAAAACTGAGGAGGGACAAAACAGTGCGACGCGAAATTACCCCACTTTGGGGCGAAAGGGTAGTGGAATTGCGAGAGACAAAGGGGGTGGCGACGCCTTGGGAGGGGTGGGGGGGGTCGTGTTCGCGGAGTTTCTGCGCAAGGTCGAGTTTCTGGAGGCGGTGGGGAAGCGTCTGCCCTTTCTCTTAACCTCGCCCAATGCCATCGACCCGCTGCAGACCTTCCCGGCCTTTCTGTCCTCGGTGTGGACGGGAGCGCAACCCTTCGCCCACACGGGTTTCTGCGCACGGATGCGGCCTTGCGGCGGGTACCGCCGTGTCCTTTTCGCCTTCCTCTATGCACTTCGGCCAGGCATCAGCGTTCCCGCAGCCTGGACCGGCAGGAAAGCGGAAGCATTAATGCGGGCCAACTTGCTGCCAACGACCTGGGCTGAAACAAAGATGGATCGGCGCAGGGGGAAGTAGTTAGGGATGGCCTGACCACCACGCCAAAAACCCAAATGGAATGGCGGTCAAAATCGCTCCACAGGGGGATGCTAGCGGATGCAGCGGGGAGGACCCATGAAGGCACAATATCATCTTGATAGCAATCATTCATTCTCTCAATCAGTGCGGCTGTGCGCGAGGTTGGCCATGGCCGCTGTGATGGTGTTGGCGATCGTCGTGCCGTGTTTCGCGCAAACGGTGGTAGGCACCATCACCCGCCCGGGCATGGTGCCGACGGCCGTCGCCGTCTATGAAGCCGGCAACAAGGTCTTCGTCGCCGACGATAACACGGGAAACCTCTATATGTACGACGGGACCACACTCGCCGAGTCAGGCTCGGCGCATATCGGCACCAGCGTTTTATCCATGGTGGTCGACGAGACGCGAGGAAAACTCTACGCGGGTTCCCTCATGGACAAGAAAATCTCTGTCGTCAATGCCTCGACGGGCGCCTTGATAAAGGTCTTACCGGGGACCTACACCAATCTGACTTCATCGCAAAGCCTCGTGCTCGACCCAGGTCTGGGAAAGGTTTACGCGATCTCTTTTGAAGGGTTGACGCAGATTGATGAGGCCACGGACTCCGAGACCCTCATCCCCGTGCCCGGATATGGTGGCGGCGGCAAAGTGGCGGTCAACACCGCAACGCACGAAATCTTCGTCTGCCTCTACCTCCAGAACGTCTTGGTGATCATCAATCCGGTTACTTATGCTGCCACAACGCTTCCCAGCATGGGAGGCTTGGGCGTCTGTGCGAACTGGCGCGAGAACAAGGTGTATACCGCGTATCCCTTGAGAATATACAACCGCAGCACTGGGTCCGTCACCGCATTAGATGTGAATGAAAACGACGCGACGATTCTCTCATACAACTCGACGAGTAACCGCGTTTACAGCGATTCGGAGGTCGACGGGATCTCTACTATCTTTGACGGGGTATCCGATGGTCACTTCAACCTGCCGCTCCCCGGAGCCACAAGCGCCCTAGGATTTCGGTATTCCACCCACCACGTTTACTATGCGGCGCTGGGCCTCATCGCCGTTGTGGACGAAACCACACAGATGGTGGAAACAATTCCGGTCAATATCCCCCCGGTCGGCGGCCTTGTGACTCAGGCGCTGGCGGTCAACCAGACCACGGGGCGCGTGTACGTCGTCAACGACGCAAACGCGCTGAATTTTGTCACCGTTGTGCAGGACACGCCGGCATTGACGCGTCCGCCTGTATACACGGGCGGATTCTTCCACACGTTTGTACTGGATTCAGCCACGAACACTGCGACAGACGAACTCCGTCCAGTCGGCCCCCAGGGATTCAGTTTGGCGGTGCGCCCAGGCGGCGGCAGGATCTATCAGCCGACCGGATCTTCTTCTTCCAAACTGAATATCTTTGCTGGGGTCAACCAGAGCTCCGGGATCGCCTCGATTGATACCGGGGGCACCAATCCGGTGTTCGCCGCCGTCACGCCCGATGGAAGCAAAATCTACGTCACCAACGAAGCTTCCAACAGTGTTGGCGTGATCGACGCCGCGACCTATTCGGTCCTAACGACTGTGGCTGTCGGCAACTACCCCCAGGGAATTGCCATCGGCCCGAGCGGCGCCAAGGCTTATGTCGCCAACCTCGATGACAATTCCGTTTCCCTCATCGACACCGCGTCGAACACGGTCTCCACCACGATTCATGTCGGCGCCAGCCCGCATGGAGTGGCCGTCAACCTCAGCGGCACCAAGTTGTACGTCACAAGCATTGGTGCAAATACGGTCTCGGTGATCAATACCGCCACTAACGCTGTAATCGCAACGGTCCCCGTGGGGGGCACTCCCTACGATTTGGCCATTTCGCCTGACGGGAAACGTGTTTATGTTGCCAACTCCGACGACGGCACTGTGTCGGTGATCGACACCGGAACCGACTCGATAATCCATACTGTGACGGTGGGTTCTAAGCCCCATGGAATCGCCGTGCTGCCCGACGGGAGTAAACTTTACGTCACTCACGACACCTTCTCGCAGGACTCCGCGCTTTCGGTCATCAATCCCTCCGATTTCTCGGTCACTACCGTCAACCTGCCCGCAGGTTCCATCCAGATGACCTCCCTCGCCGTAGCCGATCCCACCTCGAAATTTGCCGGGCGAGTGACCGATGGCGGAAGTCCGGTGAGCGGCGCCCTGTTGCGGGCGCTCCAGGGGGGCGTCGAGAAGGGCCGGGCCACTACTAACGCCGCGGGGGATTATTCCATTTTCAATTTGCAGGCGGGAACCTATGACGTGGAGTTTAGCGCCTCGGGCTACACCACGCAGACCGAGACCGGTGAGGTCGTCGGTACCGGGCGCACGCAGCTCGTCGGCTTTGCCGTCCAAGGCCCGGGAAATCCCGTGCCGGCAATCACTTCCCTCTCGCCTTCCAGCACGTCGGCGGGAAGCACCGCCTTTACGCTGACCGTGAACGGCTCGAACTTCGTCAGCAGTTCGGTGGTCCGCTGGAACGGGAGCGATCGAACCACCACCTTTGTGAGCGCCACACAATTGCATGCGGCAATTCCGGCTTCCGACATCGTTACGGGGGGAACCGCACAAATTACGGTGTTTAATCCCAGCCCCGGAGGGGGAGCGTCCAACGCCTTGTCGTTCGCGATAGCGGTTCCCGTCGCCGGGCTTTCAACCGTCAGCCTCAGCTTCAGCAGCCAGGTTGTGGGGACCACCAGTGCAGCCCAGACCGTCACGCTCAGCAATACCGGCGCGGCGGCGTTGAGTATCACCAGTATTTCCATCAGCAGTGACTTTGGGCAGACGAATACCTGCAGCGCAAGCCTTGCCGCGAGTGCACAATGCACTTTCGGGGTAACGTTCACCCCTACCGCATCCGGATCGAGATCCGGGACATTGACGATCACAGACAACGCCGCGGGCAGTCCGCACACCGTGACCCTCTCCGGCACGGGGACCGCACCGAGTGTGATCCTGTCGCCCACGATCTTGCCCTTTAGCAATCAACTGGTGGGAGCAACCAGCGCAGCTCAAGCTGTGACTCTCTCCAATAACGGCACCGCCTCGGTCATCATCAGCAGCGTCGCCGCCAGTGGGGACTTTGCTCAAACCAACACCTGCGGGACAAGCGTGGCGGGAGGCGCCAACTGTACGATCCACGTAACGTTTAACCCGACAGCGCCAGGCAAGCGAACAGGAACTCTCACGATCACTGACAACGCTCCCAACACCCCGCAGACGGCCAGCCTGAGTGGGACGGGGACGGCGGTGAGCCTCTCCGCGACGTCCCTCAGCTTCGGCGCACAGCTCATGGGCACTAGTTCTCTGAGGACTGTCATGCTGACGAACCTGGGGAGCACCCCGCTGACCATTTCGAGCCTCACTGTGGTGAGCTTTGCGCCCCTCACTGCCTTGGGCACGAAGGCTGGAGACTTCGCGATTGAATCAAGCTCTTGTATGGCGGGCGGTAGCGTAGCCGGGCTAGCGAGCTGCACGATCACCGTGGCGCTCAAACCCACCGCAGCCGGAGTACGGTCCGCTACCCTTGTCATCCGTGACAGCGATCCCGGCAGCCCGCAGACCGTCAGCTTGAGGGGCACGGGGACGGCGGTGCGGCTCTCCGCGACGTTCCTCAACTTCGGCCCACAGCCCGTCGACACCACCAGCGCCCCAAAGACTGTCATGCTGACCAACCTGGGCAACACGCCGCTGCGCATTGAGAGTCTCACCCTCAGGGGCAGGGATGCGGGAGACTTCGCAATTCAATCCAGCTCTACCTGTGCGGTGGGCAATATGGTAGCAGGCGAGGGGAGGTGCACGATCAACTTGGCGTTCAAGCCCAGCGCGGCGGGAGCGCGGTCCGCTACCCTTGTCATCCGTGACAGCGATCCTAGCAGCCCGCAGACCGTCAGCTTGAGCGCTGACAAGTGACGGGGGGCGGAAGGTATCGAGTGGTCGGAGCCTGAAGACCTCGAGCACATCTACCATCTGTATAGCCCGCGGGTGTGCTCGTTGTGTCTGCGTATAGCTGGGAACATCGCGGAAGCGGAAGACCCCACCCAGCAGGCTTTCCTCCGGGCGTACAAAAAGCTCGATACCTTCCGTGGGGAGTCGTCCTTTTACACCTGGTTGCACCGGCTAGCCGTCAACATGGTTCTGATGCGCCTGCGGAAAAAGAGGGTAGTGAAAGAAGACTCCCTCGAAGAACTAACGGATCCCGACAACCGGTCGAGCGCTTGGCATGGAATAAAAGTTCGTCCGTGAGACGCGACGGCGTTGGTGGCGGATGATTGCTGGCATTCTGGTTACGAAAGAGGCGGAAGGAGATTCTCAATTCACAAAATCCGCACGCAAAAAGAGATGACGCAGCTAGGCGTTCCCAGCCAAGTCTTAAAGTTTCATGAAACGCGGCTGGCGGCCTAATAGCCGTCTCGAATTCGGTTGTGTCCAGGCCGGGTCAGACGGATTCGAAGGGCAAATCTGACGACTATGGAGGATTCCAGTGAAACACTCAATTGAGTTACGAATGGCCGTAGTAGCG
>JBEKUR010000015.1:0-55943 GCA_049514855.1 Terriglobia bacterium | reverse complement strand
GCCCGCGTCTGCCGCAACCACGGGCGGCCACGTTCAAACGGCTTAATCGAACGCGCGAAGAGCCCCGCGTCTGAGTTCGGTTCTTCGTGGCAACGCGCGTCCGATTAAGCACTAGCGTTTACCAGGCGTTGTGCCCATTAGCCGGTGGTAAGGCCTGTTGCGAACAGTTGTCCAGTAGGACCGACAGTTTCCAATGGTTGGTGCGCATAGTGTTCTAAATGGAACAGTTTTGCGGCTGGTTTTGTCGCACCGTATCCAAATGAAGATGCGCGACCTGACGGCAAAACAGTTGATCGCCGTCCCCTGTCCTACCTGTGGTGCCGCTGCCGGGGAGCGTTGTGTTTTGCATTCAGGTGCCCCGCGCTCAGAACCACACGTAGACCGGAAGCTTTCCGCCGCTGAAGTGATTGAGAAAAGAATTCCCCGCGGTCCTGGACGTCGATAAATTCCCTTCCGACCAACAATTCGAATTATGCAGTGGTAAACCCTCTTACCAATAGTGATCTGGAAGTATGCCGCTTTCCGATAAGCGCGAAAGTTGGTGCTTACTCGTGCAGGACAACACTTAGGAGGGAACTGTGGACCTGAAGTCCGCCATTGTTGTATTGAATGAAGCCAAGTTTTCTGAATTTGTTCATGAAAAAGTTGACCCGGGAGCGCGTTGTGCCAATCATTTCCGCCAGCATCTCCTGGGAAACTTTGGGAAGCATCTTTTCTGGTTGGGGTTCCTTGCCGTACCGAGCGAGCAGCAAAAGAGTCCGCGCCAGTCGTTTCTCGCTGGAGTTAAAAAGCTGATCGATCAAATCCTCCTCGATTCGGATGTTTCGTGAAAGCATATAAGACACGAAGCGGTCGGAGAAAGCATGTTCAGCGTGGAGCACGCGCATCATCTCGTTTTTCTCGATAACGAGCAAACTCGTGAGTGTAATCGCGGTCGCCGTCCCCATTCGAACAGACTGACCTGCCATGCCCCCCTCACCAAAAAAGTCACCTGGTCCCAGTATCGCCAGGACTGCTTCTTTGCCGATCTCATTGACAACGGAGAGCTTTACGCCGCCTTTTTGAACGTACATCACATTCGTGGCGGGAGCACCTTGAGAGTAAATCTTCTGTGATCTTCGATATTCCACAACTTTTCTCGCCACACCGGCCGAATCGAGAAAAGCTTGCGCATCGAAAACGGGCACCTTCACCTTCTTGAGTTCTTTGACCATCGCAGCCAGATCACACCTCCAATCCAATCTAACTCCGAAGGAGGATTACTGTCTGCAGGGTATCGAACACTAGCGGTAGACTATTTCAGTCCAATCTCGCGATTATACTGCTGGATAACTTCGTAACACTCGCAAGCGCACGCTTCGAGTTTCGTGCGGCTCAGAATCTGCACCGCGCCACGCGTGTACTCGATAATCTGCTTGTTCTGCAAAATACCAGCTGCCAGGCTTACGGTGGGACGGTCCGTCCCTAACATCGTCGCAAGGAAATCGTGGGTGATCGCGAGCGTCGGGGAATCCACTCTGTCCTGAGTGATGAGTAGCCAGCGTGCGAGGCGCTGTTCAATATTGTGGAGCCGATTACACGCAGCTGTTTGTGCGAATTGCATCCCCTGAACTACCGCATAGCGAGTCAGAATCCGTTGAAGCTCTGGAGCTGATTGCAAGACGCTTTGCAATGCGCTAATTCTCACCCTGAACCCGTCTCCTGCGATTTGTACGATCTCGCGCACTTGGTTCCTGTTTATGCCAACCGCCGCCTGTATCCCTGCAAACCCTTCCCTGCCAACCTCCCCTACTTCAACAGTCTTTCCATCTTCGGTCGCAATTACAAGAGACACCATACCTGTGTTCGGGAAATGCACAAACTCTAGCGGTCGGCCCGGTTCGTAGAGACTAAGATGGTGAGGCATACTCAGAAATTCTAGGTGAGGACGAATTAGGGCGTACTCCTTGTCGGAAATTGATAAAAGGATCCTGTTGCCTACTCGGTTCCCCGCAGCGGTTGTCCGTTCGTTCGGCTGCATGATTTGAAAGTCTCTCCTTTTAGCAACAACGTTGCTCCCACCGTGCGCAAAAACCGGCTTAACTGCAGGGGCTCCGGCTGTCGCAGCCTGCACTGTAGACATCTACCCTAGAACACAGGTCTGAATTAAACCACAACTGGGATCCGAAGTTTGGCATATTGCTCCCAGCCGTGCCTGAATCGCGCCGCGCTGCATTGACCCTGCTAGAACCTGTGCAAGCGCTTGAAAAAGCGTGAGCCAAAAACGAAGCACCCAAATCCGGAAGCAGCGCGCAACGACTTGCCTCACGATTCACTTGGCACGTCGGGTTACCGGACAACTCGGAAGAGGTTCCCGCTTGGCACCTGATTGCAGGGGCCGCCCACCGCGCTCGACCTTCATCTTAAGAGCACGTATTAGAACATGTGGCCCATTGAGTCTGTGCAATTTAGCTGGTGTCTTGAGGTTTTAAGTTTTTTCCCTAATCTTTCCCAATCTCAAAGTCGCGGATTCTGGTCATGAATCTTGAGAACTTGTTAAAGGGAGCTCCCACCCTTGTAGATAGGAGCCCCCCGCTTACGACAAGCTGCTAGACTTGCAATCTCGTCCCCGCCCGAGAGAGACTGCTCATCTACTTGCCGTAAAATTGAAAAGTCCTCGGGGCCGTCGAAACTCCAGAAGCACGTGTGTCAAATCGTGACATTTTACTCAGTGACCTGAGTCACACGGAACTCAATTCCCCCAGAAACTTACTTTTGACCACGCTGAAGGATCAAATGTCCGTCAACGTCTGAAGCAAAAACCAAGGTGCACTCTCTCACAATCTAGGCAGCGATAAGGCCGCAATCCGACGACAGATAAACCCCATACAAGGCCCTTTCGGTTCTCCCGATAGAGACCATGAGAATGGCAGTAAGGGCAATGGCGGTGACTGTGAGTGGAGAAACCTAGCCGCTGAATGAGTGAACTAGCATGCCTTTCGATTTGTACCTGCGCAATCATGAAGTCGAACCTCCGGCTGAGACCTCGGCTGTCTTGCGAAGCTCAGCCAACTCATGGGGAAGCTCCGAAACACCTTGAACGATCGAGAAGATGTCAGCCGTGATCTTCGATATTCCACAACTTTTCTTGCCACACCGGCCGAATCGAGAAAAGCTTGCGCATCGAATACGGGCACCTTTACATTTTGAGTTCTTTGACCATCGCAGCCAGGTGAGCCGTCAAACACAATCTAACTGCGAAGGAGGATTGCTGTCTGTAGGGTATCGAACACTATCGGTAGACGATTTCAGCCCAATCTTGCGATTATATTGCCGGATGACCTCGCTAAAACGCAACCGGTTTCGTTCGTCGCATAATCGGAAACTGATCCGCTACTAAGGATCGGGAGCTCGCGTCTCGAGCGCAATCATTCTTGGATTTTTGGGAATTCCGCGCGAAAAAAAGTAAGGGAGGCAGGCCAGGTCTTCCCGCCTCCCTCATATTCCCCTTTCGGGGAATCCAACCAGCCTGACGGAGGGCGGCTAGTTGGTCGTGTGTTGGCCTGACAGTGTAACCCCTCTGGCGCGAAAAAGGTTTCAACTATTTTCAAAAAACTGACTAGAATTGGGCTGCAGCCGCCTCGCTCACAGAAAGGGCTAAGCCATGCCTCCTCGTCCCTCCCACCTGAGTACCGACAATATCCTTCGTTTTCTTCAACTTAGAAATGACCCCGTCTCCATCGAGGACCTTTCCCGCAGCCTCCATGTGAAAAAAGGTAACCGCCGCCCCCTCCTCCAGATGCTCGCCAAACTCCAAACTCGCGGCCTCGTCGAGGAACTTTCCCACGGGCGCTTCCTTCTCCGCCGCTCGCAACGCGATCCCGCCCCCGCTCCCGAACCTCGTCCCGAGAAAATCGTCCAACAGAAAGCCGCCTCCCGCGACGAAATCAAGGGCCGCCTCGTTCTCCATCAGGATGGCTACGGTTTCGTCGTTCCTGATGTCGCTCTTCCCAATGTGGATGGCGACATTTTCATTCCGCGCGACTCCGTCGAAGACGCCATGCACGGCGATCACGTCGTCGCCAAGATCAACCGACTCAGCGGCCACTCCGGCGCCCGCCGCGCCGAAGGCCGTATTGTGCGCATCGTCGGCCGCGCGCATCCCTCCATCGTCGGCCAGTTCCACTACACCTCGCGCGGCAGTGTCGTTGCGCCGTTTGACCCGCGCGTCCAGCATGACATCGAGCTTATAGCCGGCGAAGAACTCTCTCCCGCTCTCCGCGAACAGCTTCTTCCTACCGCCAAGGACTCCACGCGCCACAAGCGCCTCCCGCACATCCCGAAGCTCGACGGCGCCGTCGTCAACGTCGAACTCCTCCGCTATCCGCGCGCCGGCGCTTCGCCCACCGGACGCGTCATCGAAATCCTTGGCCGTCCCGGCGATCTCGGTGTGGATACCGAAATCATCATTCGCAAACATCATCTTCCCCATTCCTTCCCCAGCGAAGTTCTGCAGGAGTCCGAGCGCCTCGCCTTGCCCGTTTCCGAAAGCGACCGCGCCGGCCGGGAAGATTTCCGCGAACTCCCCATCGTCACCATTGACGGCGAAACCGCCCGCGACTTCGACGACGCCGTTTACGTCGAGCGCCGCGAAGACGGCGGCTGGCTCCTTCAGGTGCACATCGCCGACGTCGCCCACTACGTTCGTCCCGAGTCGCCTCTCGATCGCGAAGCCCGCCTCCGCGGCAATTCCGTCTACTTCATCGATCGCGCCGTTCCCATGCTTCCTGAAGCTCTCTCCAACGGCATGTGCTCGCTCAATCCCCGCGAAGAGCGCCTCGTCCTCAGCGCCATCATGCATTTCGATGCCGCCGGACGCGTGCTCAACTCCTGGATGGTGCCCGGCATCATCCGCTCCATCGAGCGCATGACCTACACCAACGTCAACAAAGTCCTCGAAGGCGATCCGGAAATGACCGCGCGCTACTCCCAACTCAACCATCATTTCCGCGCGATGAAGGGCCTCGCCCTTCTTCTCAACGCCCGCCGCGCTGAAAATGGTTCCATCGACTTCGATCTCCCTGAGCCGGTCATCTCCTTCGATGAACAACAGCAGATAACCGGCGTCTCCCGCAGCGAGCGCAACATCGCCCACCGCATCATCGAGGAGTTTATGCTCGCCGCCAATCGCGCCGTCGATCATCAGCTCAATTCCCGCGCCATCAAGTCGCTCCATCGCGTCCACGAAAAACCCGATGCCCGCAAGGTCTTGGAATTCGAGGAGCTCGCCCGCGCCTTCGGCTATTCCCTTGGCGTCGAGGATCTCCACCAGCGCGAAGTCGCCGTGCACCACGGCCGCGTGCCCGCCCCTGCAAAAGCCGGCCGCCCCGATTCCTACGGCAAAGGCCGCGAGCGCCAGCAGCGCGTCGCTCTGCCCGCTGCCGATCTCCGCATCACACCCCAGCATTACCAGAATCTGGTGCAAAAGCTCGCCGGCAAGCCCGAAGAACACATCCTCTCCTATCTCATGCTGCGTTCGCTGAAGCAGGCGCGCTACTCCGCCGATTCACTCGGCCACTTTGCGCTTGGCTTCGACGAATACACCCACTTCACTTCGCCCATTCGCCGTTATCCCGATCTCATCGTCCATCGCATCCTGAAATGGGCCATCGCTCATCCGGACGCCGCGCCGCCCTCGTTCATCAAGCCCGTGGTTGGCGCCGAAGCCACGCTCTACTCCCAGCAACATCTCGAGGAAATCGCCGCGGAAACCTCGGAGACCGAGCGCCGTGCCGCTTCCGCCGAGCGCGAACTCATCACCTGGAAAACCGCGCAATACATGGAGCAGCGTCTCGGCGACGAGTTCGATGGCCTCATCATCTCCGTTCAGAAATACGGCTGCTTCGTCGAGCTTCTCGATCTCTTTATCGAGGGCCTACTCCCCATCGGCGCCCTCGAAGAAGCCGCCGGCGCTCGCTGCGTCTTTCGCGAGAGTGATCGCGCCATCGTGGCCATGGGGGAATCCGGCGGCGCGCGCCGCAGCCGCTCCAGCCGCCGCCAACCCGCCACTCCGCTCGTTTGGAAACTCGGCGATCGCATCCGCGTGCGCGCCGAACGCATCGACCCCATGCGCCGCCGCGTCGAATTCGCCCTCGTCAGCCAAGGCTAAGTCCGCATGCCAGACAACTTCAAAGATGCAATGGCTACTTTCCGGGAATTCCTCCGGAACGCAGGATTGCCAGAACAAATCATCTGGCTATCCCCAGCAGATGCGGTGCTTATTCCAGGACGTGCTCTTTACATTAGGTCGCAACCGCCTGAGATCGGCGTCGCACGTGCACATGAAAACTACGACCGTGGAATGGCCGCGAAGTTGGGTGTGATGTTCGCGGCTCTTTGCAAGTTCGAGAACGCCACCTGCTGCTTTGTCTGGGTCCCCAGTGATGCTAACGAGGCTCAACGCTCTCTGATGCCCAAGTCTGGCGGCCTTAAAATGAGGGCGCCTGCCACGGAATTCCGCCTTCGCGTGAAGAGTGTTCGGAATTCGATTTACTGGAAAATCTTGCAAACCCGGCACCGCGAGGGATCAGACTTGCGCGATTTCCTTTTCTCATAATCTTACTCGCGCGTCGGCCGACGACGGAACTACACCGGCTTGGTGCTGGCGTTGACCAGGCTATCTTCCGGAAGCGCACTGCTCGCTGGCTCGCTCACCGGCGGTTTCAGGCACAACGCCACCGCTTCCGCCATGCTCTGCGATTCCTGCTGTTTCAGCGTCAACCAATTGCCAAACGTGGCCTTCTCCCGCGCCATCCCGTCCAGGTTGCGCCGCAGACGTTCCCCATAGCGCGTTTTCACGCGTTCCAGCTCCGCCTGAATTTGAATATTTCCCTCCGCCTTCCGCGCCAGGAGTGCCTCGAACTGTTTCCGCTGCCCGGCCTCGTGGGCGTCGATGGCCTCCTGACGCACATTCGCGTCCTGCAGCACTTCGTCCACCGAAATGCCGGCCGCATCCAGAGCCAACAGCACCGATGCCCGCTTCATCTCCTTCGATGACCCGCGGATGTGTTCGCTGTGCAGCATCTCAATCACCCTGAAGCCCCGCACCTACAGAATCTCCACGCATCACCGCGTTCCCGTTCGATACGGAAATGTCGGCGCGCCGACATATTTTAGACACGTTACCATGCCGATAACAGACACCCCCCCTGTTTTTGCGTATGTAGGGGAAACAAAGGGTTTACGGGAGAATTTCGTGGATATAGGGGAAACAAAGGAGTTAGTGGATTTTTCGGTCCGGATGAGAGTGTGGGGAGGCCCGAAATGGCACAAGAGCAGCGTCCCCTCAGCGTAGCGGGTGAAGGATAGCACATTATTTACCGTTTGTCTACTATAATTTAGTGGGTACTAATTTAGAATCCGGTACGAGGCGGGAACGAGGAGCGACGGAAGGGGGAAAGTCAAAGTCCGCACCCTTATGAACCAAGGGTGCGGCACCCACCCCTGGCCAGCTTGCCAAGGGTGCTCCACCCACCGTCCCCCCGCAGCATCCCGATTGTACTCTTTGTCACCTCGCCCAATTATTCCGCCCGCAGCGGCACGATACACCTCTCCCGACTCCCGTCGGGATCGTGCCCCCCTGGGTTCTGGTGCCTTTGTAGATGAACTCTCCCCAAGCAACCATCAGGTGGCATTCTTCATCAGTATTTATGCAAGTCTAAGTGCGGTGAGGACACCCCACGCGGCAGCTATCGGGAAGCATGCTACGAAGGATCCCGGCCCTCCCACCACAAGCGGCATAGACGAGCCGTAAGCCGAAATAGTGTTCGGAAATTCCGGATTGCTTCCATTGGGACGAACCTGGTTTGTGCAACAGCTTGTAGCCAAAATAGAGCTCACGCTATGAAATCGAGAATAATACACGGCATATTCGTGATTCTTGCTCTGCCCTTTCCTCTGTCAGCCTCTTTGGGCGGTGACTTTACATCGGTGCAGGCAGATCAGGCAAAGATGCAAGGCACCCTGCAGACCACCAGCGGCGATTCATACACGGTACATGAGATTCAAGCATCGACCGGCGTAGCCGTAAAGGAATATGTCTCGCCCGCCGGAAAGGTCTTTGCCGTTACCTGGCAAGGACCCTTCCATCCGGACTTGCGCCAACTTTTGGGCACGTATTTCGACCAGTATGCGCAAGCTGTTCAGACTCAGCGAGCCCATCGCCGCGACCACGGTCCGTTGCTAATCCAGCAACCCGGATTGGTGGTCCAAATAGCGGGGCATATGAGGTCATTTACGGGAAAAGTGTACGTTCCTCAGATGTTGCCGGCGGGCGTCCACGCAGAGGACCTACGATGAAACGCGTGCATCTGCATGGATTCCTTTCCTTGAGTTTGGCAGCGGCCCTGGCGGCGACGGTGGGCTGCTCAGGAGGCAGCGGCGGCGGCAGTAGCACCTCGGTTCCCTCCCCGACATCGAACGTGCAGGCAATTGAAGTCAATACCGGACCGACTGCGGGTCCTCCGTATAACCTCCCCTATCTTGATGGCGCATTCACGAGCGTGACCGTCTGCGTCCCTGGCAGCACGACAAATTGTCAGACGATTAGCGGCATCTTGGTTGATACCGGGTCTTCAGGACTCAGGATCTTGTCCTCGGCCCTTACGCTTTCGCTTCCCCAACAGACCGGCTCTAATGGGAGTCCCGTTGTCGAGTGTTTTCCCTTTGTCGACGGCGTTACTTGGGGACCGGTCCAAACCGCAGATATGACCATCGCAGGGGAGCAGGCGAAGTCGCTGCCCATTCAGGTCATAGGCAGTTCAAATTTCTCCACGGTACCGAACAGCTGTACGAGTTTTGGTCTGCCGCTAGAAGATGATCTTGCGAGTCTGGGCGCGAATGGCATTCTCGGGATAGGGAGCTTTGCGCAGGACTGTGGCACTGCTTGCACGCAGAGTGGCGCATCCAACCCCGGAGTGTATTTCGCATGTCCGTCTACGGGTTGCGAAATCACCACGGAAAGTACCACGGAAAGTATCTCTAACCAGGTGCAGAATCCGGTGACATTGTTTGCTACGGATAATAATGGCGTCATCATTGAATTGCCTGCGGTTTCGGGGGCCGAGACGAGCGTCACCGGCTCGCTCATCTTTGGTATCGGCACGCAATCAAATAACGCGCTTGGAAGCGTGACGGTTTATACCGTCGATCCCTCGACTGGAAATTTCACCACGGTTTTCGATGGCATCACCTACCAGGACGCCAGTTTTATTGACAGCGGGTCGAATGGCTTCTATTTCCTGGACTCAAACACCACCGGAATACCGGTTTGTGCCGACGCCACTTTCTGGTATTGCCCGTCCTCGACACAGAATCTTTCTGCAACCAACCGGGGACTGAATGGGTCCACCGGCACGGTCAATTTCGTCGTGGGCAACGCCGATACTCTTACTGCCAATCTGGACGACGCCGCAGTCAACGGACTGGGCGGGCCAAACTCCGGATTGTTCGACTGGGGCCTCCCTTTCTTCTTCGGTCGCAACGTGTACACCGCCATCGAGGGACAGAATACGCCCGGTGGCCAAGGCCCCTACTGGGCCTACTGAAAACTCCGTCTCTTACAAAAGAGGAAGGCGGGCCGCTCTTTTCTCCTGTAGGGGCACGATACATCGTGCCCGAGTCCCTGTAGGTGCATGACTTTAGTCATGCCAGGCTGGCGGGGCTGAAGCCCCGCAGCTACAAAATCTCCACGCACCACCGTGCTCTCGTTCCGAAATGAGAATGTCGGCGCGCCGACATATTTTAGATACGTTACCATGCAGATAACACACCCCACCCCCTGTTTTTGCGTATGTACGGGAATGATTGGACTTACGGGCGCATCTCGTGGATGTACGGGAATAATTGGACTTAGCATGCGAAAGAGCGAAGACAGGACGAAGGGTGGGGGTGTGGAGCGACCCGAAATGGCACAAGAGCAGCGTCCCCGCAACATAACCTAGGCATCATAGCACATTATTTATCAGTTGTCTACTATTATTTAGTGGGTACTAGTTTAGAAACTGGTACGAGGAAGGAACGAAAGAGAACCCAAGCCCCGCCCTCAAACTGCAAGAGTCGACCAATTGGCTCTTGCAATATATTAACCCTATGGGTTAATATTTTTGTAGAGGGTGCGTGAAGTGGTCATACAGTTTCAGAGCGCGGCCGCCGCACAGTTGTACAACGACTGGAAACGTCTGGTTCGATTGCACAACGTTCATAGAGCAAAACTTATTCGGCGGCGTCTGGATGATTTACGGGCGGTGCCGAACCTCGAAATTATGCGTACGCTGCCAGGAAGGTGTCACGAGCTGAGAGGTAACCGTGCTTTGCATTTATCGATCGATTTAGACGGCCCCTACCGTTTGATCCTTTACCCTGCTCACAATCCAATCCCGCTGAAATCCGACGGCGGGCTGGATTGGACAAAGGTGACGGCAGTCACAGTCAAAGAGGTGGAGGATACTCATGAGTGAAATTCTGAAAAATCAATATGTGCCAGATATTGTGTCTCCCCCAGGAGAAACCCTGCAAGAAATCCTCCTTGAACGAGGCATGTCTCAGGCTGACCTGGCGGGTCGGACAGGCAGGCCTCTCAAGACGATCAATGAGATAGTAAAGGGCAAAGCATCGATTACGCCTGAGACAGCCATACAACTAGAGCATGTGTTGGGAGTCCCCGCCTCGTTTTGGACCAATCGAGAGCTCCAATATCGTGAAGCCATTGCTCGCAGCAAGGAGGCAGAATCGATTGCATCCCAGACCGATTGGCTGAAGGAAATTCCATACTCAGCGATGGCTAAACTAGGATGGGTCCCGAGTAGCGAAAGCAGGATCGAGCAGGTTCAACATCTCCTCAGGTTCTTCGGCGTGGCTTCGTCCTCGAGCTGGGGGCATGTATGGGCTGAGAACCATGCCGTATTTCGCCAATCTCCGACATTCAGGAGCGAGACTGGAGCCGTCGCAGCATGGTTGAGAAAAGGAGAGATTGAGGGTTTGAAGATAGGTGCGGTGGAATTCGATGCCGCCGCATTTAGGCAAATCCTTGTCCGCATCAGGACGTTGACTCGTGAATTACCCCAGAACTTCGGTGAGATCCTGACGAACGAATGCAGAAGAGCGGGGGTAAAAGTCGTATTTGTACCAGAGTTACCAAAGACCTGCGCTTGGGGGGCAACTAGATGGGTATCCCCCTCAAACGCTCTAATACAGTTGAGCTTGCGCTATAAGACAGACGATCATCTTTGGTTCACTTTCTTTCACGAAGCAGGACACATTCTTCTGCACGGCAAGCGGGACCTTTTTGTTGAAACCGATATCTTGACCAAAAGCGAGAAGGAGCTCCAGGCTGATTCTTTCGCGCGTGATTTCTTGATTCCCGAGGGCGAATACAAGAAATTCATACGACTAAGGTCCCTGAGTTGTGCCGCGATTAGCCGGTTTGCTCATGAATTAGGTATTGCTGCTGGAATTGTTGTCGGGAGGCTTCAACATGATCGGGTGCTTCCCCCCACTCACTGCAACAACTTGAAAAGGCACTTTACATGGTTATCTAGGAAAGGATAGGTGGTTTGGAACGATGACCCAGCGAAAATATGTGCCAGTCCTCAAGGGGAAGTTGGGAGAATTTGGGGCATTGCGCAACATGCGCCCAGACGAAAAGTGTTTCGTAACCCCTCTAATCGAGATACCACCCATTCCATGGGACCACGCAAACGATCAACCAGCAAAGAGTGTCGATCAGCACCTTTCTAAAGTGGATGGATTGCTCGCAAAATCATGGGGTATGTACCATCCAATGTTTCTTGACTTCCTCTGGATTGGCGAGAAAGAGAGGATGTCTGATGGGGCCCATCCCATGGAGAATCTCTTCGAGCGAACAAGGAAAGGGGGACTCAAGGTAATCCCGGTCACGGCTCTGGTGCGCGGGGAGGATTATCAGCGCGCGTGTAGAAGAATCGCCGCGAGGGACCATCGCGGTATGTGCTTCAGGATCCAGACGGAAGACTTTGAGCAGCCGGAATTGGAATCCAAATTAGCTGAGATTCTGAAGTGCGTTGGAGTGTCCGTGGGCGAAGTCGATCTGCTGTTGGATCTAGGCTCTTTGGACAGCGGAGTAAGCACTCAGACTGTCACAGACGTTGTTTCGATGATACGGAACCTACCGTATCTGAGCAAATGGCGGTCCTTTGCGATTTCCGCTACAGGCTTTCCTGTCGATTTGATGGGTTTACCCCCGTTGAATATCTCTACGGTGTCGAGGTTGGAATGGAGACTGTGGCGGAATATTATTAAGACCTCGATTGTCCCGAGGATGCCGGTCTTCGGTGACTATGCGATAGCGCACCCTCAGCCACCTGAAGTTGACCCGCGAATCATGAGAGCATCCGCGAGCATTCGATATACAACTGATGACGATTGGCTCATCCTTAAGGGCCAAAACTTGAGGGATCATGGGTATGGGCAGTTCCATGATCTTTCAGACACCCTCGTTAGCAGTGGAGAGTACTCCGGGCCGGAGTTTAGTTGGGGTGACTGGTTTATCGGTGAGTGCGCCGGTAGACGTTCGAGTTCCGGGAATCTGACTACGTGGAGGGCGGTCGGCACCTCGCATCACATTTCGTTCGTGCTGCGACAGGTGGCCAATTTTTCCTAGCCTTGAGCTGTGATCGAACGATCCCCTGCAACTCCACCGCCGTAAAGCTCTTGACGAATTGTTCCCAGATAAGCTTCCGTGGCTTGCGGAGAAGCCCTTTGTGTAAATTGTGAAGACGTAGATACAAAAGGACTTCATCTCTCCATAGCAATTGTGCTAAAGCCTGCGGATCCACTTGTGGGTTTCTTCCTTCCACACGAATGCACTCCAGTTTGACAGTTGGGAAGGAGTCTTCAATGGCGAGGAGTATACCCCACCAGGGGGGTACGAGTTCTGTGGCCTTGTTGAGATGGCGAGGGCCGACCACGATGGTGGCAGTATCGAAAACCTTGCCATAAAAGGTTAATTGCGTAGTCAGACGGCGTAGTGAATCTGCGTCGCTCTTGATTTCAAAGCCCTTCATTTCGCCGTTAATTACGGCAATATCAGCTCGAACTCTTCCGCAGCACAGACTGAACTCATCGACAATCAACGTTGCGGGGTCATTTCCAAATTTCGTAGCGAGGTGCTGCCTCAGCGATAGCCGAATATCTGAGTCACGCATGTTGAGGACAAGATATCAGAGATAGCGTGACCGCGCACTCATTCGGTAACAACTTGTTACCCGCATATAACTGACTTGGCGGGTGGACCACTGAAGTGATCGGGCGGATGTGGCACCCGCGTGTCCGCCGCCAAGCCGCCAGTTGCCGCCCGCCCTGACGGATGTAACTTCGCGGGTGCGCGGAGGAAGAAGCGGGGCGCTTTCAACTACGCGAAAGGGAGCTCCGAATGCCGCCAGTCCGATCGTTGTGCCGGCTTGATTCCGCACAATGGCTTTTTCTATTGATGCTTCTGGGCGCCGCGTGCCATCTACAAATTGCTTCCGCGGATAACAAGGTAATTACCGATGCCGACAAGGGCGGCCAGGATGACAGATCTTGGGAGTATTTCTTTTGGGGAGACCTGTATGTCGGAGCTGAAGCTCCGACCCCCTGAGGAGGAAGAGGGAACCCCAAGACCCACCCTCACAAAGCGAGGAGGGGGCACCAGCACCCCAAGACCCACCCTCGGCGGCCGACTCTCCGCTAAACAAGTTGCGCAGATACCATAGACATTATATATCTATACAGTTATAGACAGCCGCTCTGCGCCGCCCCGGTTTTCCAATTTAGGGGGTCGGACCTTCAGGTCCGACAAAAAGAATCGACACACAACCGGCTTTAGCCGCTGAGGAAAAATGCTGGAAAGGCTTTCTTCAGGGGCTTCCGCCAAAAAACGGCGGACGCAAGAGGCGCGAAAGCCCAATGGTGGCCAAGCACTTAATGTCGGAGCTAAAGCTCCGACCCCCTAACGGAAACTGCTCCGACCCGCTGGATTGCAGACGTTTTCCGCAAGCTGTTTAGCCGCTGAGGACTCCGAATCATGGGAAGACTCCAGCACCATACGGCCATCGGAGGCACCTACTTCGTCACGACAAAGGCGGCTCAGAATGTCGCTGTGTTTCAAGTCCACGAAATCGCTGAGATCGTGATTGCCAAGCTGCTCCACTACCGAATGGCAGGAGCCTATCGGTTGCATGAATTTGTTCTTATGCCCAACCATTTGCACTTGTTGTTGACTCCCTCGGACGCCACCTCCTTGGAAAAAGCAATGCAGCTCATTAAAGGTGGGAGCTCTCATGAAATTCGCCAGAAACGCGGCAATCGGATGGAGATTTGGCAAGCGGGTTTCCATGAGGCCACCATCCGGGACACCGCCGACTACCTCTCCAGAGTCCGCTACATTCATGCGAATCCAGTGGCGGCGGGGTTTGTCGGGAGGGCCGAGGATTGGCGGTGGGGATCAGCCGGCGAGCAATTTACACTAGATCCGATTCCTCAGGGGCTGAAGCCCAGGGAAAGCCAAGCAATTAATGTCGGAGCTAAAGCTCCGACCCCCTAACGGAAAGTTCCAATTTTGTGACTATTACCCTGTTAATATATATTGACAGTTAGTAAATAGTGTGGTATCATGCGTTGTGACTACTCGGCACAAGGCCGCCCGCGCTGCGCAGATCTCCAGCGCGCTCACCTCCTGCACCGACAGTGCGCAACAAAATCAAAACAAAGGGTTTCTGAGAAGAGAGTTATCAGCGACCAGCGATCAGGAGGCAAGAGAAAAGCAGATTCCTCTCCCGCCTTTGCGGGATCGGGATGACGAAGAGGGAAGGCAAGAGCGACCCAAGAACCGGTCTGAAGACCGGCCACTACATCAGAAAGGGAGAGGCGGGATGGGAGGCGGGGCGATTGACAGGCGGAAAGAGAGATCCCTCCACTCCGCGGCCCGACGCGCCACAATTCGGCGCGGAAGAAAAAATCGGGCCGCTCCGGTCGGGATGACAGCGTGGGAGGAATGGCAAGAGAACCCAAGAACCGGACTGAAGACCGGCCACTACTTAAGAAAGAGAGAGGCGGGCACGGTCGATCTGGGGCACGATGTATCGTGTGCCCCTACAGGAACGGAGAGAACCCCAAGACTCACCCTCACAAAACGAGGATGGGGCGCCCACACCCCCAAGACCCACCCTTGCATAAACCAAACCCGCAAGGATGGGCCACCCAGGAGCTCTACCATCGCGAGCCAGCGCCTTTTTCCAATTTCGTTTATCGAGTTTGGCTCTTCGAGTCTGTTATGCTATGTGGCGGTCCACTCCCTTGCCCCGAGCGCGTCCTGCGGAGGGCGGCACCCACGGAAGCACCGCAAATTTTTCATGGAAAGGCATTTCAAACCATGAGCACAACTGCACCCCTACGCGCCGTCAAGCGCGCCTTCAATTTCAACGCCGGACCCGCCGCGCTGCCGCTGCCTGTGCTGGAGCGCATCCGCGAAGAGCTGCTGGATTATCGCGGTACCGGCATGTCCGTGATGGAACTTTCGCACCGCTCCGCGGAATTTGAGGCCATCAACAACGCCGCGGAGCAGAACCTGCGCAGGCTCCTGGCCATCCCGGAAGAGTACGCGGTGATCTTCGTGCAAGGCGGGGGGAGCATGCAGTTCACCATGGCGCCGATGAACCTGTGCCTGCCGGGCAAGCCGGTGGATGTGCTGCACACGGGCATGTGGACCGCAAAGGCCATCGGTGAACTGAAGAAGGGCGTGCTGCACAACATCGCCGCTTCCACGGAAGCGGAAAAGTTTGCGCGGCTGCCGCGGCGCGAGGAGATCAAGCTCTCGCCCGACGCTTCCTACACTTACATTTGCAGCAACAACACGATCGAGGGCACGCAGTACACGGAGCTGCCCGCTTCGGCGGCACCGCTGGTGGCGGACATGTCCAGCGACATCGCCTCGCGTCCCATGGATGTTTCCAAGTTTGGGCTGATCTTCGCCGGGGCGCAGAAGAATCTCGGCCCCAGCGGCGTGACCGTGGTGATCGTGCGCAAGGATCTGGCCGAGCGCGCGGACAAGAATCTGCCTTCGCTGCTGCAATACCGCACGCACATCAAGGAAAAGTCGCTGTACCACACGCCGCCGACGTTTGCGGTGTACGTCCTGAGCCTGGTGACCGAGTGGATCGCCGGCGAAGGCGGGCTGGCCGGGATGCAGAAACGCAACGAAGCCAAGGCCAAACTTCTGTATCACACCATCGAGGACAGCAACGGCTTCTACCGCTGCCCCGTGGAGAAATCTTCCCGCTCGCTGATGAACGTGGTGTTCCGCGTGGCCGGCGGCGATGAAGCCGTCGAAAAGCAATTTGCCAAGGACGCCACTGCCGCCAGCTTGATCGGCACGCCGGGGCATCGCTCCGTGGGCGGCATGCGCATCTCGCTGTACAATGCCGTGGGGCTCGACGCCGTCGAAGCCCTGACGGGCTTCATGCGCGAATTCCAGCGCACCCGCGCGTGATCCCGGCGCACGGATTTTCATCCGCGCGCGATTCATTGCCGCTGGCTTATGGGAGGAATGATGAACCTCTACTCCAATGTTCTGTTCGTGCACATCCTCAGCGCCCTGGGGCTGTTCCTCGGCTACGGCCTGGAGTGGACCGTTAGCGCGTTGCTGCGCCACTCCAGCACCACGGATCAGGCGCGCGCGTGGCTGCGCGTGTACCGCGTGTCGCCGACTGTGACCGGGGCGTCGCTGGCGGTGCTGATCCTTTCAGGCGGCTGGCTGGCTGCGCTGACCGGCGGCATGTACCATGGCTGGCTGATCGTTTCCGTTGCTGGGATCGTCGTGGCGTTGCTGATTGGCTTCGTGCTGATATTGCCGCGTGTGCGCGCGATCCGCGGCGCGCTGCCGGAAGGGAACTTGCCGCTTACGCCGGAAGCGCTGCTGCAATTGCAGAGCGCCACGCTGCCGACGCTGATTCGCGTGCGCGTGTTGCTGGCTGTGGGTATTGTTTATCTGATGACCGCGAAGCCGCCGCTTGGTGCTTCGTTGATCGTGCTGGCGGCTTCGATGGCGATTGGCGTTCTCTTTTCCGTGACGTCGTGGTCGCACGGATCTGCTAAGAGCGCGGCTGCGTAGCGGCACATGCAAAGCCCAGAATCATTTCCTCAGGGGCTAAAGCCAATTGAGGACTGAGGGCTGAATGTCGGAGCTAAAGCTCCGACCCCCTGAAGAAAAGACAATCCCAAGAGCGGCCCGCCCCGCAACCCCATCCGGGGCGCAAACAACGCGCCTCAGAAGGACGGGCCCTACATAAGAAAGAGGAAGAACCGGGCTAAAGCCCGGCCACTACAAAGGCAAACCCATGAGCCGCGCGAAAACCCGGTACGCACAAAAGCAGGGCGGGATTGCTCCCGCCCGTTCGGCGATTGTCGAGATTTGCGTTTTGGCGCTCCTGAAGCGCGCAGAGTCGCCCTGCGCTATAGAGGCGATGGAATTACGCCAGATCGAAGACGAGCACTTCGGCGTCTTGCACTCCGGCTAGTTCGATGGACTGCTCCTCGGAAATGGCCGCGCCGTCGCCGGTCTCCAGCGTCTGGCCGTTCAACGTGACGCTGCCGCGCGCGACTTGGACGTACGCGTGGCGCTGCGGTTTCAGTTCGTGCTTGACCGTTTCGGCCGGCGCCAGAACCGTCGCATAGAGTTCGTTGTCCTGGCGGATTTTCACCGAGCCTTCGCGGCCGTCCGACGAAATCACCAGGCGCAGCTTTGCGCGCTTGTCCGCTTCCGCAAAGTGCTTCTGGCCGTACGCGGGCTTGTGGCCCTTGTGGTCCGGGAACATCCAGATCTGGTAGAGGTGAACGGTTTCCGTTTCGGAGGCGTTGAACTCGCTGTGGGTCACGCCCGTTCCCGCGCTCATATATTGCACATCACCGGGGCGGATCACGGAGCCGTTGCCCATGCTGTCGCGGTGCTGGAGCGCGCCTTCCAGGACGTAGGTGACGATTTCCATGTCGCGGTGCGGATGCGTGGGAAAGCCCGCGCCGCCGGCGACGCGGTCGTCGTTCATCACGCGCAGGGTGCGGAAATGAATGTGCGCGGGGTCGTAATAATCGGCGAAAGAAAAGGTAAAGCGCGAATCGAGCCAGCCGTGGTTGGCATGGCCGCGCGCGTCGCTCTTGCGAATGTGAATCATGGAGGCCTCCTGGCAATAACAGGGTGATGATACATGTTATAACGACTATTGTCAAGAGGGTATTCTGCGCAACGCTCTATATCCCCCTATCCCCTGGCACTTCAGTTCCTTAGCGCCTCTTTTCGCTCCATTTCCACCCGCGCGTGCTTTGGTGTAGAGTGATATTCCTAAGCGGCCTCCCGCGCCCTTGTTGAGGTGTACGTTCATGGATTCTGCACTGCCGGCAACGCAAGCGAAAGCCGAGGACGCCTCCTCCTCGACGCGCCGCGAGACTTTATCCATCACCGATAATCGCACCGGGAAAGTCTACGAAGTGCCCATCACGCACGGCACGATTCGCGCCGTGGACCTTCGGCAGCTCAGGGTGGATCCCGCCGACTTCGGCATGATCAGCTACGATCCCGCGTACAACAATACCGCTTCATGTATCAGCCGCATCACGTACATCGACGGGGACGCCGGCATTCTGCGGTACCGCGGGTATCCCATCGAAGAGCTTGCGGAAAAGTCCACCTACCTTGAGACTGCTTACCTGCTGCTTCACGGGGAGCTTCCCACCAGCGCGCAGTTGCAGGATTGGCACTATCACATCACGCATCACACGTTTATTCACGAAAGCATCAAGAAGTTCCTGGACGGGTTTCACTACGACGCGCACCCGATGGGGATGCTGGTCTCGACGATTGCGGCGCTATCGACCTTTTATCACGACGCGAAGGATGTGTTTAACCCCGCATCGCGCAAGAAGCAGACCTACCGTCTGATGGGCAAGATGCCGACGATCGCGGCGTTTTCGTACCGTCACACGCTGGGCATGCCGTTTGTGTACCCGGACAACGAGCTGAGCTATCCCGGGAATTTCCTGAACATGCTATTCCGGACGAGTGAGACGCGCTACCGGCCGAATCCGACGCTGGAGCACGCGCTGGACATTCTGTTCATCCTGCACGCGGACCACGAGCAGAACTGCTCCACGAACACGATCCGCGGCGTTGGCAGCTCGCACGTCGATCCGTACTGCGCTGCCGCGGCTGCGATTGCCGCTCTTTACGGGCCGCTGCATGGCGGCGCGAATGAAGAAGTTCTGCGGATGCTCAATGAGATTGGCACGATCCAAAGAGTTCCGGAGTTCATCAAGCGGGTGAAGTCCGGGGAGATGCGCCTGATGGGCTTCGGCCATCGCGTGTATAAGAACTACGATCCGCGCGCGCGCATCATCAAGAAGATCGCCTACGAAGTTTTCGATCTGATGGGCAAGAATCCGCTGCTGGAAATTGCTTTGGAATGCGAACGCATTGCGCTCGAGGACGACTACTTCGTCAAGCGCAAGCTCTATCCCAACGTGGACTTCTATACCGGGCTCATTTACCAGTCCATGGGCTTTCCCATGACGATGTTCCCGGTGCTCTTCGCCATTCCGCGCATGTCCGGTTGGCTCGCGCAGTGGGAAGAGATGCTGCTGGACCCCGAACAGAAAATTGCGCGGCCCCGGCAGATCTACCTCGGCCACGATCCACGGCCGTACGTGGCCATCGATCAGCGCTCCTGAAGCGGCGGGACAGCGTCAGCCAGCACACTTTTCCTTGGTCAGCCCGCGCCGGTAGCTGGTAGTTACGGCCTTCCACCCCGCGCCAGAAGGACCGGAACCCATGGGGAGTTGATCCTGCCCTGTGGTCAGGCGCACGCAGAAACATTTAATTCATTCCTCGGCATCTGATGGTGTCATCTATACAGCGTAGCCTTTTTGCATACGCCGTTTGCCTTGGCGCTCGACTTTTCTTTCCTACGCGGTATATTAAAAGATGCGAGGTTTTATGGGCCAATCGCCGAACGCTTCGAGCCACGCTGGTCCACGCCGCCGGAGCCAGCGGGTCTTGATGCAAGTCGCTGTTCGCATCCGTGGCAAGGACGCGGAGGGCGGTTCCTTTGAAGAGGAAACCTCCACGCTGGCCATTAATGCGCACGGGGCTTTGATCCTGCTGCAGGCGCGCATCACCAGCGGCAGCAGGGTGCATATGCAGCACAACGGCACCAAGCAGGAACAGGAATGTCAGGTGGTGTTTCTCGGCCCGGTGCGTTCCGGCAAAGCGGAAATAGGACTGGAGTTTTCCTCTCCCTGCCCTACGTTCTGGCGCGTCACCTTTCCTCCTGAAGACTGGTCGCCAAAGCACCCCGAAGCACGCACGGTCATCTCCACGAACTCACCCAAGAGATAGCTCCTCTCATCGGTTGCCTGAAGGTTCCCTAACAGGTTGCGGGAAAACGGTAATTCGCAGTGATCCCGCTTGCCCCTTGAAGCTCCTTTCGAGGCTCCGGGCAAGCGGAAAGAGAAAAAAGTTTCGCCTTGCCGAGACGGGGTCGAGCAATGCTCGACCCCGTACACGGAGGGAGCGGTCGCAACGGCGTAACGTGGAGGGCGATTCGTCAAATTCCCGCAACAAGGTATTGACACTGGCAAAACATTTTGCGAGTATGCTTCCCCCTCCCGGGGAGATTTACGATGGCAGACGATTCGCCGCGAGAACAATTCTTCCGGATGGGTTCTTCCCCTTCGCGACGGCTGACGAGCCGCGTGGAAGCCGCAACGGAAGTGTGGGTGTACTGGGAGTGCAGCCACCGCCACGACGTGTCGCGCGTGCGCAATGTGGGCATGGGTGGATTGTTTCTGGAAACGCCGCACCGGGTGGCCAAGGGGCTGATGGCCAAACTGCACTTTCTTGTGGATGAAGGACAGATTCGCGCGGAAGCAGCGGTGCAGCATATGGATCCGGGCAAGGGACTTGGGATGCGGTTCACGGCGGTGCATCAGCAGGATCGCGCGCAACTTGCGGCGCTGCTGAATCGCCTTCGATCCGTGCGCTGAAGATGTCGTTCGCTGGTTAGCGCCGCACCAAATTCTGAACGTCCTTTCCTCAGGTTCCGTTTGAATTCCAACACGTAAATGTGTCTGCGGTTGTTTCCTTCGGCCTCTCGCGGAAGAGTGCCGGGGACGAGTGGTACGGGCCGCTATCTGCTATCATTCCCGGCTTGCGGTCAACGGAGGATGCATGAGCCTTGTGCAGCGGCTGGAGGAGGTACGAACGGGGTTTGAGCGGCCGTTCTGGGTGGCAAATATCAGCGAGCTGTTTGAGCGGCTTTCCTATTATGCGGCGTTTGCCTCGCTGGCGCGGTATCTGCACGAAACGTTGAGTTTTCCGTTGGAGCGGGCCGCGGATCTTTCCGGGTTGTTTGGCGGGCTGGTGTGGTTTCTGGCGATTTTTGGAGGAGCGATTGCGGACCGGCTGGGATTCCGGCGCGCGCTTTCCCTAGCGTACCTGATTCTCGCCGGGTCGTATTTCCTGCTGGGGTCGCTGGGAGCGCCATGGCTTGCGCCGGTGCGCAACGCCGTGCCGCTGGTGGTGCTGGTGACAATTGTGTTGATGCTGCCGGCGCTGGGCGTCGCGCTGGTGAAGCCTTCGGTGGTAGGGACGACGGCGCGTGCGTCGAATGAAAACGTGCGTTCCATCGGCTATTCCATCTACTACACGCTGGTGAATATAGGCGGGGCGCTGGGACCGTTTGTGGCGTCGTGGGTGCACAAGAATCTGAGCGTGGAAAATGTCTTTCGCGTCGCATCGTTGAGCGTATTCCTGATGTTTTTTGGGGTGCTGCTGTTTTATCGCGAGCCGCGGAAGTCTGGAGACTCGCGCACGGAAAGCCTGGGCGTGACGATCCGGAATTTCGGCCAGGTGGTGAAGAATCCGAAATTCATGATATTCCTGCTGATTTTTTCGGGCTACTGGATCGTGTACTGGCAGGAATTCATCACGCTGCCGATTTACGTGCACGATTATGTGGACGGAAAGGCCGACACGGAGAGAATGCTCTCAACGGGGCCGCTGGTGGTGATTGCGTTCACGGTGCTGTTCAGCGTGCTGACGCAGAAAATTTCGGCGTTTCGCGCGGTGGTGCTGGGGACGCTGATTGCGATGGTGGCGTTTGCGATTCTGGCGGTGCATGCGAGCATCGTGGCGGTTTATGCGACCCTGGTGGTGATCGCGGTGGGAGAGTTGATTCAGCAGCCGCGCTATTACGATTACATTTCGCGGCTCGCTCCGCCGGGGCAGCAAGGCACGTACATGGGATTTGCGTTCTTGCCGCTGGGCATTGGGGCGTTTGCTTCAGGCCGCATTGGCGGGGCGCTGCTGCATCATTTTGGCGAAGTGCAGCACCGGCCGGAACGGTTTTTGTGGGCATTGACGGGGATTGGATTGGCGACGACGGCGCTGCTGTGGATTTACGATCGCGTGGTGAAACCGGGGAGAGAAGAAAAGAGCAGCGTGTAGGAACGGTGCGCGGTCCTCTACATGAACAAATGAAAAACCAAGACGAGAGAGAAGAAATTAGGTGGTGTTCGATCGCAAGAGCCCACCCTTCGCAAAGTGCGCGAAGGATGGGGCACCCTCAAGTTCATTCGTGAGTCGACGTTGGAAAGAAAACCCAAGAGGTCCGATCAGAAGATTGGCCAACAAGAAGACTGGAAAGGACTGCTTCAGAAGGCGGTTCCTACGAGGGAACTGTGCCGGCAACAAAGCTACGGCGGGGAATTTAGTTGACCATGCGGCGGAGAGATTCGAGGGCCTGGCGCGCAAGGGTGTAGCGAGGCTCGACGTTGATCGCTTCCTGGAAGCAGCGCATGGCCTGGCCGTACATTTCCTTGCCGAGATACGCGCGGCCCATGTTGTAGTGGGGGAAGTGGCGCGGTTCGTAGCGGCGCGCTTCGACGGCCTGCTGCAGCCAGGAAATGGCTTCGTCAAACTGCCCCAGCTCGATCAGGTAAGCGCCAATGTCGTTATAGGGATTGCCGAAATCGGGATCAAGCTCGATGGCGCGTTTGCATTCGGAAATGGCCTCCAGAAGACGGCCCTGGAAATGGTAGGTCCAGCCCAGAAAGGTGTGCGCTTCAGCCGTGGGGTGAAGCTCCAGCGAAGACTGATAGAGTTCCGCGGCGCGGTCGTAGTCGCCTTCCATCTGGGCCTGATAGGCGTCCTGGAGAACCTCCCACGCCCGGGTCAAAGTCTCCTGACTCATACCGCCATTGTGAAGGGAGATTTGGAGGAACGTCAAAGGTACGAAGGTGCTAGCTGTGCATATCCGCAAACTGTCCTTTTTGACGGGTGGCGGGTGGAAATTGGCCGGCGGAACGTGGAAAATGGAGAAGTCTTAAATTAAGCGAAAAGGGGGAAACGTGAGGAAGTTTTCATTGAGCCTGGCAGTTTTGGCAGGGTGCGTGGCGCTGGTGGCCGGGAGCGCACTGCCGGGGCAGGAATCCGGCAGGAAACCGGGCAATAATGCCGCGGCGGTGGCGCGCGGCAAGACCATTTTTCAGCAAAAATGCACGGTATGCCATTACGACACGAGCGACCAGAAAAAGATCGGACCTGGCCTGAAGGGCATTTCCAAGCGCGGCACCTTCAGCGTGAACGGCAACAAAATTACGGATGAGAATTTGAAGGCGTGGATTGAAAACGGCGACCAGTTGATGCCGGGACTCAAGGATAGCCTGGAAGCGTCGCAGATCAAGGATGTGATTGCATACGTGAAGACGTTGTAAACGGGGCGGTGAGGAACGAAAGCATCACAATTTCTTGAATATTCGGAAGTGAAGTAAAAACCCCCGGTGACCTGCGGGCGCAGGCTACCGGGGGTTTTCGATATTACAATCTCCCAAGCGGGAGAAACAATCTACTTCAGGACAGCGTCTTTCAGCATCTTCGCCGGGCGCAAACGGACAACCGTCTTGGCCTTGATCTTGATCTGTTCTCCGGTCTGGGGGTTGCGGCCCAGGCGCGCCTTGCGGTGAGCCTTTACAACGCGGCCGATCCCGGGAATGACGAACTTGCCAGCGCTACCCTTGGCTTCTTTAACGGCGAGCTTGTGGAGCTCCTCGAAAAAGGAAGCAACGGTCTTCTTGGCGGTGCCGACCTTTTCCGCAATGTGCGCGACAATCTTTGTTTTGCTCAGTGGCTTGGCTGCCATTTCTTTTGCTTATCCTCCTGAATTTTCTATCCACCCCGAACGTATCGAGGCCAGCCGCGAGCGAAAAACCCCTGTTTATCAAGGAAAAACTCGGGCCGAAAGGGACTATAGCGAAGGCGACAGAGGAACGCAAGGGAAAAACTGCAAAAATCGCTGGAAAAACGCATATTTTTTGCGGGCATGTGCAAAACGCCCAGCTTTCATGCGGTAATGCGAAGTGCCAGGAGGCAGATTTGCGGCCAGCGGTGCTGTGTTATCCTTGCGCACTGCCTTGATGAATGAAGGAGAAAGGGTAATGAGCGATAGCCCAAAGTGGCGGGAAATCGAACGCGAAATTGCGGCGGTGGTGAAGCTGGGGCGGCGGCCCGTGGCGGTCGCCTATCTGGACGCGGAACCCGCGGGAGTCAAGAAGTTCGAGGGCTCAGAGCCGTCGGGTTGCAGCTTCTGGCGGTTGGCGGCGGAGGGAAGCACCTTCTATACCATTCCAGAGAATCACTTTAACTGCGCGGTGGGCGCATATACCCATAATATTCCGCTTTCGCCGGAGCGCGAGAAAGAGACTGAGCAAACACTGAAAATGATGTTTGAGCTGGGATATGTCCGGCCGGAGGAAGTGCCACAGATCCCGCGGTTGGCGAAAGGGCCCAAAGCGGTGATCTATTCGCCGCTGGGGGAGGCTATGGCGAATCCGGATGTGGTGCTATTTGCGTGCAAGCCGGCGGGGGCGATGCTCTTGCAGGAGGCCGCGAACCGGGCGGGAGTGGGCAGCGGCGCGCCGGCGCTGGGGCGTCCGACGTGCATGGCGCTGCCGGCTTCGATACAGCACGGAGCGATGACCAGTTTGGGATGTATCGGAAACCGCGTGTACACGGGGTTGGGCGAGGATGAGCTGTACGTGGTGCTGCGGGGAAAAGATGTGGTGAAGGTCGCGGAGGCGCTGAAGACGATCGAGAGCGCAAACGCGGCGTTGCGGGACTACGCGAAGGGACGCCGGCAACAGCCTCCCACTCTGTGAAACGGCGGCTGGAGCCAGCTACAAGGACGCCAGGTCCTGGTAGAAATGAGCGATAGCTTTGATGCCGCTGAAGTAGTTCTCCAAGAAAATGTGTTCGTCGGGCGCGTGGGCGTTTTCATCCGGCAAGCCGAAGCCAATCAGGACACAGGGAACTTTAAAGGTGTCGTGCATCTGCGCGACGAAGGGGATGGAGCCGCCCTCGCGGATGAACACGGCCTTCTTGCCGAAGCCCTTTTGCAGGGCTTCCTGAGCAACCTGGAAAATCGGCGCCTGATAGGCCGCAGCCCAGGGCTTACCGGTGCTCAGGACCTCGAATTTGCAGTGTACGGTCTTGGGCAGGAGCTTGCGAATGTGGGCCTCGACGAGCTTGGCGATCTTCCTGGGATTTTGGTCGGGAACGAGCCGAGTGGAAAACTTGGCGTAGGCTTTCGAGGGGATGACGGTCTTGGTGCCTTCGCCCTGATAGCCGCCCCAGATGCCGTTCAGTTCGAGCGTTGGGCGAATCCACAAGCGCTCGACGATGGTGAAGCCCTTTTCGCCGACGTACGCGGGCGCGCCCACGGCGCGCTCAAAATCCTTCACCTTCCAGGGCAATTTGTTCAGGGCTTTGCGCTCAGTGGCAGAAACCTTGGCGACGTCGTCGTAAAAGCCGGGCACGGTGACGCGGAAATTCTTGTCGTGGAGTTTGGCGAAGAGTTCCGTAAGAACGGTCAGCGGATTGGGAACGGCACCGCCATAGACGCCGGAGTGCAGATCGCGTACCGGGCCGGTCAGCTCGATCTGATAGTAGTCGAGGCCGCGGAGAGCATAGGTGATGGAGGGCACGCCTCTGCCGAGCATGGCGGTATCGGAAACGAGGAGCGCGTCGGCCTTCAGCTTTTCCTTGTTGTTCTGGACGTAATCCCAAAGGCTGACACTGCCGACTTCCTCTTCGCCTTCGATGAGCACCTTGATGTTGACGGGGAATTTTCCATGCAACTGGTGGAGCGATTCAAGGGCTTTCAGGTGGATGTGCACCTGGCCTTTGTCGTCGGCGGTGCCACGGCCGAAGAGATTGCCATCGCGCGATTGGGGCTCGAAGGCGGGCGAGGTCCAAAGTTCGAGGGGCTCAGCGGGCTGCACGTCATAGTGGCCATAGAAGAGGACGGTAGGTTTCCCGGGAGCTTCGAGGGATTCCGCGTAAACCAGGGGATGAAGATTGGTGGGCACGATTTCGACAGTTTTGAAACCGGCGACACGCAAGTGATCGGCAACCCATTGGGCGGCGCGTTCGATATCGGGCTTGTTTTCGGATTTGGCGCTGACGGAGGGAATGCGCAGAAATTCCAGGAGTTCCGCGAGATGCTGGTCGCGGCGACCTTCGATAAATTCAGTAAGGTTCATGAATCCCTCAGGCACAAAAATTCGCTTGCCGCTATGAAAACTTAAAAATTTCCAAGAAAAGCGCGGCAACGGGATGCAAGCGAGGTGCGGGACAAGAAGCCGGAGCCGCTACTTTTATTTTAAGGCCTGCCGGAACGGGGCACAAGCCAGTCCCCAGAAAGCGAATTGGCACTTGGGAAACACCCGTCCGGAAGGGCAATTGACGAGTTCCGGGGTAGGACCTCATGATGGGCACATGAACGAAGGGCTCTATACGATGTCGCGGCGCAGCCAGCGCGTCTTCCACAAGGTGAAGCTGCAGGCCCAGGGCCGCAGCCAGGATGGGCGGAAGTTTCGCGAAATCTGCGAAACACTGGTGGTGAACGCCCACGGAGCCCTGCTGATGCTGCGGCACGAGGTGGACAGCAGCGAGATGCTCGTGCTGGTCAACCCGCTGACCCAGGAAGAGCAGGAATGCCGGATTGTGTTCCTGGGAGGGAGCGGAGAGCGCGGCCAGAGGGTGGGAGTGGAATTCCTGACGCCGGCGCCGCACTTCTGGGGCATCGATTTTGACGCGCGGGCGCTGCCGCATGCGGGGGAGAACGGCCAGACGCATTGAGGATTCAACGGCTGCGCTGACGGGGACCGACCTTAAGAACACTTCTGCAACTGCAATTCTTATAAAATTCCATCAGGAATCGCCTGGCATTCTAGCTTGAAATCCGAAGTTGCAGAGGGATTCCTCTGGCACCGTCGCCATCTCTCTTCCCTTCCTCACCTGCTCAGAGGTAGTCAAACAGGGTCATGAATCCAAAGTCCATGTGGAGTTGCTGGTGGCAATGAAAAAGCGTGAGGCCGGGATTATCCGCGGTAAAGCTGATTTCCACTTCCTGGTATCCGCCGACCATCACAACGTCCTTCATCACCCCCGCCAGAGGTTTCTCGGCAATCCTGGTGAGCTCGAAGGAGTGACGATGAAGATGGATGGGATGAATATCGTCGCTGGCGTTGCGCATACGGATGCGATAGCGCTGACCCTGGCGGAGATGATAGGCGGCGGTCATCGTCTCGCCGGAAAAGAGCTGGTCGTTAATGGACCACAGGTTGAAGCCGTGTTCCGCGGCGTTTTGCTTCGCAAAGGTCATCTCAATCAGTTCATCCGGTTCGGAAGCGTTAGCTTTCTGCTTCGCGAAAAGCGAATAGTTCCAATGAAACGGCTTCGGCGGCGTCCACACCGGTTTGCCTTTGTGTCCAGCGTATTCGACCACAATGCCCATGCCGTGAGCGCGGTCATCGTCCGCAAGATCACCCATCACCCACACGCCCGGATGATTCATTTCGACGATCGCAGAGATTCTCTCCGCCGTCCCGAGCCAGAGCACGGGAACCTCGGCAGGCGTGGGTACGGGGTTGCCGTCGAGCGCCACGACCCGAAAGGTGTGTCCGGGCAGCGCCAGGCTGCGAACCTCCGTGGCGCTGCCATTCAGGATATGGAAGAGGACGCGCTCGCCGTGCTTCACGCGAACAGGGTCGCCGTGCCCTGACATTCGTCCATTGATCGTGAAATACCGGTAGCCGACTTCGTAGCCGTGCGGCATGCCTTTCGCCAGCGAGGCTTTCATCGCGGACTCACCGGAAGTTTCCAGCTCTTTCACTTTGGCGGTTGGAGCGAGGAAATCCATGGCCATGTCGCCGCCCTGGCTGAACGACGGTTCAAACTCCTTAAGGACGAGGAAGACCTCGCGGTCGAAATTTCCCGGCTCGCGCCTGGGCTCAATGTAGACGGGCCCAACCTGGCCGCTGTACTGCCCCGCGTGGAGATCGGCTCCAGCGCGATTGTGCGTGTGATAGAAACGGAAACCCGCGGGCCGCGGCGTGAATGTAATGCGACGTTTACCGTGTGCAGGAATGAAAGGAGTGCCTTCTTCCGCCGCGCCGTCTACATCCGGCGAGAGAAACTGACCGTGCCAATGCAGTTGTTCCGGGGCATCCGTGTCGTTGTAAACATCCACCACCGCCTGCTGTCCTTCCTTGAAACGCAGCAAGGGGCCGGGAAATTGACCGTTGTAGGTGATTGCGGACACGATGCGATTGGGCGCGAGCTCGATGGGAGTGTTCGCGATGCGCAGAGTGTAATCGGCCAGCGGCTCAGAAGCTTGCGACTCCGCGTCTCCAACGATAGTGCCTCCCAGGAGTGCAGTGCCCGGCCGGAGGAGTCCGGCGCCGGCAACGCCGGCTAGCCTTAAGAATTGACGGCGTGATGTGGAAAACCTGCTCATGGCGTCTCCTCTTAGGATTCCCGCAAGGGCGTTACGGGTACGTCTGGGCACTTCCTCAAACTGGCTGCTAATTTATAGAGTACGCCAGAATTGGAAGCGGAGGGGAAGGTGGGCGGCTGAAACCGAGGGATTTGAAATCCCTGTAAAAGCGTTGCGTTGGATGCCGGTTACCATGTATCGACTCAGTCGCGGTTTCTGTCTCTGTCTGGCTTCTCGCGATGGGCTATTGATGGGCAGGCCTGCATAGGCGGATTCAAAACGCGCTTCGCGGTCCTTCACCGAAATGCAAAATGTGCGCGATGAAATCAGAGAGTGACTGCGGACCCTGGAGCCCTGCTGGCGGCCTTGCCATTTTGTCCGTGCTTTGCTGCGAGCCTGAGATTCACCTTGATTGCGCCGGGCACTGGTTCTTCGGAGACTACATAGAGGTACCCGCCGCCACAACCCGAATACATGGCGCCCGCGTAGCGTTGCTGGTAATAAGCCAGCAAGCCAAGCAAGTCTACCGTGATGAGCGGATGCGCTACGGTGTTAGGAAGAAGCGCTTCCCAACAGCCCATGCATTCGTTCAGGGAGGCACCCAGCTTTGCAGTATCTTTCGCCAGGATGGCAACGAAGCAGGCCTTCCCGGATTGGCCCAGGCGACGCACCCACTCGGCATTCAAGTGTTGCTCGTCAAGAGGGCTGTAGCCATCGGGACGCTGCGCGATCGGCAGAAGATGAAGCACTTCCTGCAGCCAGCGTCCGACGTCAGGATCATTGCAGGATTCGACGTGGGCGGGAAACAACCCGCCGGCGAACTCATAATGATAGTCAAGCCTGTTGATACCGGGCAATATCAGGCCGGCCATGTCTTGAGAACCGGACGGGTTTGCCTTCCCCGTGTTTTCTGCATCATATAGTTCCCGCACCAATGCCATTGGATCTTTTTCTGGCAAGGCCCCATGCCAAAGCGCTTCGGCGATTCTTCGCGTGCTGGTCGCCATCCCGGCCCGGTCCATGAAGCGGAAGGTGGGCTCCACTCCGACGACCACCATGGAACCCGGTGGGTCAGGGTCGAGCCTGGACACGAATGGTTGATCAATCCATCCCCCAGCGAGCGCCATTCGATAGGGGATCTTTCCGATGGGGTTGTTCATCTTTGGCGCCCTTTCCGAGACCATAATCGCCGCTTAGTTCTTGCGTTGTACCACTGCAAAGGGGGCATCTTTTTCAAGGACATCTGCCAACACCAGAACTATGCCGACTCAAGGATCATGTTCGCGTACTGCACGGTGTCTCCGGTCCGGATCAAGCCAATCGCTAAGGGGACGCGAAGCTTGAATTGCGCGTGCGGCTCAAAAGTCACTGGAATCTCGCCGAAACACTGCTCGAAGCTGTGCACCGTATGCAGATCGTTGACGCGGCGGAATTCTTCGGCCATCACGATTTTGCCGATTACAAAATTGGCTTGAATTGCTTTGAACACTTCCAAGACGCGCGGAAGATCGTCGACGAGAGATATATCGACAGTTTCAATTTGCGGCCAGCACGGAAAGCCGCGGTCCGCGATAACCAGCGTGTTGGTGTGGCGGACGCGGCTCAGCAACGAATTGATGGCGGGATTAAGGATTCCATTTTTCAGCATAGTCACCGTCCCTGTAAGGGCTTGTTACAGCGTTCACTTCAACTATTGTCAACAATCGACCACGTCAGTCTGGGCCTGAGTGCGTCCCCGATCATCATGCGTCATCCGGGCCGATCGAATCCGCGAACGCCGCAGTTGAAACTGGGCTTGGTCAACCCGGACCGCTATTTCAGAAGAACTGTAGCGGTCCGCGGCCAGGAAGCTTCTTTTTTGTTCCGGGGTTGCGGACTCGACATTCAAAAGCCACAACCAGCCCCGGAAATCCTGGTGTTCCTGCAATGCCGGAAACACGCGAGCGTTCCACAGAGTCCGCTCGCGCTCCGGCACCTTGGGTGGCCAGATATCGGAAGCGACCGCACCGATCGTGCCCAGCCACTTCTGAAGAGGCTGGCCACAAAATGTGCCTCCCTCTTCGGCTGAGTGTTTAAACGTATCATCGATGCCGTAGTACCGGAGGAACCAAACCTTTTCGCCTTTGCGGCTGATACCAGCAGAAATATCCAAGCAGGCACCCTTGGGGAGACTGAGGGGTTGCACAACGTCGACACCGACGATGGCATTGAACCCTTCGAGGGTTAAAGTGTCGCGAACAGAACAACCTTCAATCCACGCGTGATTCGCGGCTATTTCAGAGTGGATATCGCTATTCAGGATCAAAGAGGTCTGCGCAGGTTTGTGTGAGTCTTCTGAAAGCAGGGCGATTCCACTCGTAATCAACTGACGAGTCGTGCCGAAGTGGAGGAACTTGCAACGCGGTAGTATGTCCAGATTTAAAGGGATGTGTCGCAGGAAAGCGAACCACTCCGCAAGGAGGGGGCCATCAAGGGTTGAGCCGCTTGCTCGCACGTTGTCTGCGTACTGTTCGAAGGCCGTATCGGCCCCTAGCGCACAACAAATTTCACGGTACAGGTCGATACCGTTGGAATAAAGCGCAGCGCGCGCCTCCGTTTTCCAATCCAGCGCAGGTTGGCCATGTTTCTGAGGAGTCTTCGCAAAGAAGGCGCGCATCAACTGAATAGCGGCGCCGGCGTCAAAACTCATCACGCCAAGATCAAGTACGGATTCTCCCCGCGCGTTGATTGCCCCGGCAGCGAGTTGCGCGTCAGGCGACGGCTTTTGCAGAAACCGCCTTACCGAGCCATCCTTAGCTATGCAAAAAACGCCGTGATGGGCTGCATCCTTTGAGGAAGCGAAGGATCCCAGCGCCGTGATCCCTGGCCGAGCAAACTTTACGACGGAAGCATCGAACAGGATCAAAGCATCCCCGGAGGCAACCACCACTTGCCCTCGAGATCCTTCCGGAAGCTTGAGAAATGCCGGCACGAGCCGGTCAAAAAGCGTGGAAGCAACTGAAGGCTGGCCCTTGGCTGGTATGGGAACAAACATCTTGCCGCAATGGGAGTATGCCGGCAGGCGGCGGGAGTCGCCGCCGGCATGGACAATCAGGATGCGGAGACAACTCAGAATCGCCTCGGCTTCCTCAAAACTGGCAGGACCAACGTCGGGCCGCTCGCCATGCAAGACGCACGCAAGCGAGTGGAGCGTGCTTCCCCCACTACCAATCCGCTTGCCATCGATATCAGGAATTACAAGACAATTGCGAACCTGCGGAATTTGGCCGGCTTTCTGACGCTCCTGAATCTGATGGTCGTAAGCCTTGGCTTGCTGGTCATTCGCGGCCGTAACGATCAGGTAATCCCACATGCTCGTCATGTTCGGCATGAACGTCACGCTGTGGTCCGAACTCAGGACGACGTGTTGGTGAATTCCTGTACAACCCCAGCGGCACCCTTCTCGCGAGCAAGATACTGGTCGTAAATCCAGGCGTAGGTCTTTTCCAGGCCAGCCTGCAAAGGGATAGTAGGCTCCCAGTTCAGGTATTTCTTGATCAGAGTGTTGTCGCTGTTGCGTCCGTTCACTCCCAGCGGTGCGTTAAGGTCGTATTTGCGCTCCAGGTGGATGCCGGCAATCCCTTCCACAAGATCGGCCAACCGGTTGATGCTGACGGCCTCACTCGAGCCCAGGTTGATGGGTTCCAGAATTTCCGAATTCATGATCTTCTGGATGCCCACTAAACAATCATCGATATACATGAAGCTGCGGGTCTGATTTCCCGTGCCCCAAATTTCGATGTCGTGCTTCTTGGACAATTTCGCTTCAATGACTTTCCGGCAGATGGCCGCCGGGGCTTTTTCGCGCCCGCCAAACCACGTGCCCCAGGGGCCGTAGACATTGTGGAAGCGCGCCACCCGGGTGTATAGGCCGAAATCCTCGCGGAAATGGCGGCACATGCGCTCGGAAAACAGCTTTTCCCAGCCGTAGCCATCCTCGGCCAGCGCCGGATAGGCATCTGCTTCCTTCAGCAGGGGCGCTTCAAAGCTCGTTTGCTTGTCACCGTTGTAAACGCAGGCCGACGATGAGTAGAAGCAGCGAGCCACGCCATACTTCAGGGCCGCTTGAAGCATATGCGTGTTGATGAGCACCGAGAGCATACAAAGGGCTTTGTTTTTCTCGATGAATCCCATGCCGCCCATGTTGGCGGCCAGATTGTAAATATCACGCGCGCCTTTGGCCGACGTCTCGCAATTCTGCTTATCATTGAGATCCAAAGAGAGATTCTCAACGTCCCCGAATCGCTGGTACCAATGATGCAAAGGCTTGATGTCCACGGCGCGAATACGCATGTAGCCCTGCGCCCGCAAGGAAGCCACGAGATTACCGCCGATAAAGCCGCCGGCACCGGTCACAAGCACGAGATCGTCATGAGGCATATGGTTCTCCAGAAATCGATAAAGTTACCGTTTACTGTAACGCGCTTCATTGAAATAGTCAAGACTACCCGCCTGCGGAGCTACTTGCACGGGTCGGGCCATTCTTGCTTTCATCGGCCCTAGGGAACGCGCACCGACGGGGGCCTCTGGAATTCGATCTTGAACGAATAGGCGTAGTTACCAGCTTTCTGGGGCGGCAACTGAATGTGCAAGCCGTCAGATTTGAGTTGGTATGTCAGCGGAGATCCCTGACCCAAAAGAGAGATCGAGACAATGTTCTGGCCGGAGAGCGCGGCCTCGTTTAGAGAGTGAATGACGGCTTCGCCGGATTCGGGCCAAGCCAATTCGATGGCGTAGAGAGAATTGCCCTTGGTGGTGAAGCGGAAATCCTGAGCGGTGAAAGACTTCGTGTCCGTATCGTGAAAAGCGCCCTCGACGATTGTCGTGGGGCCTTCGCCGAACTTGGTCCAGGCGCGAGTAGCGTAAATGGCTTCTCCGTTGACTTTGAGCCAGGAACCGATGTCGCGCAGGATCGCTTGGACTTCCTCGGGGATGGTGCCGTCTGAACGCGGCCCAATGTTGACGAGGAGATTGCCATTCTTGCTGACGATGTCAACGAGTTGGTGAACCACTGTTTCGGCTGATTTGAAGTTGTCGTTCTCGATGTAGCCCCAGGATTTGTTGCTGATGGAAGTGTCCGTCTGCCAATAGAGCGGGCGAATGCCCGACAACTGTCCGCGTTCAATATCCAGGACGGCGGAGTGTTCCTCGAGGGCGCTGTCCTTGTAGTTGATGACGGGCACTTTGCCCTGACTTGCGGCGTGGTTGTAGTAGAAGGAGGCAAACTCCGCGACATGCCTGCGGGCATTAGGCTGCCCGATCCACCAATCGAAGTACATGATGTCCGGCTCGTACTTCTCCACAATTTCCGCACCGCGAGCGAGCCAATCATCGAGGTATTCGTTGCTGAGATAGGTCCAATCCTGGAGCAAGGTCTTCTTTCCGTCCAACCAGGTGTGCGCGGGACCGTAGAATGCGAGGTACCTGGGATCATTCACGTCCGAATCGATCTTCCGGCCGCCCTCCAGGAAAAAATTGTGTTCGATCCGGTGGGAGGAAGCGCCCAAGCGGAGGCCCCTTTCCCGCAGGGCTTTGGCGAGTTCGCCATACATATCGCGGTGCGGGCCCATTTTTACGGCGGTCCAATCGGAGAGGCCGCTGTCGTACATGGCGAAGCCATCGTGGTGTTCAAAGACAGGAACGACGTACCTGGCGCCTGAGGCTTTAAAGAGCTCGGCCCACTGGACGGGATCGAAATGCTCAGCTTTGAAACGCGGAATGAAATCTTTGTAACCGAACGTCGAAGGAGGGCCATACGTGGCGAGGTGGTGTTTGTATTCGTCGGAGCCTTCCTGATACATGTTGCGTGGATACCATTCGTTGCCAAAGGCCGGAACCGAATAGACGCCCCAATGAATGAAGATGCCAAACTTGGCGTCTTTATACCAATCCGGAGCTTCGTAGCGGCGAAGCGATTCCCAATCGGGACGATAAGGGCCGGCGTTCGCGGTCCGGTCAACGCTGGTCAAGAGAGCTTTGCGCGCTGCGTCGTATTTAGCGCTGGCCTTCTGCCAGGCTTGATCCATCTCTTGCGGGGATTGCGACGCAGTTGGCTTTGTACTTGAGGACGAGTCTTGTGCGAGGACGTGAACCGGGCCGAGAAACAGAAGACCCAGGCACGCGGCGGATCCAAGAGTTCGCCGGACCTTGTTTTGCAATCGACTTACTTTCATTTGCCCTCCTCGGGGACCAGTAATTTTTCTGGTGGATAAACTAATTGGAGATTGCATGGTTTTTATCTTCCGGGTTCGCCAACGGTTGCGAAGATATCCACTCGCCGCGAGCCCAAAAACGAATAAGCACAAATATAGATGTAAGCGATCACGGGAATTGAGTAGCCCAGAGCCAAACTGTGGAACTTCTCCGAGATCAGACCCATGAGCGGAGTGAGAACCGCGCCACCGATAATCGCCATGACCAGAAAGGAGCCGCCGATTTTGGTGTTTGGGCCGAGCCCTTTCAGGCCGAGCGCGAAAATCGTCGGGAACATCAGGGACATGAAGAAACTGGTGAGAAAGATGCACCAGATGCCAACCCAACTCGGGTGGAGGACTGCGACGGAGACCAGGACAATATTCGCCGTGGCGTAGGCCCCCATCAGGCGGCTCGGCGAGACGAAACGCATCAGATACGCAGAGACGAAGCGGCCCACGCCAAACGCGGCCAGCGTGCCCGTAAGAAAATATCCGGCGATTTTTTCGGGCCGGTGGCCGTACTCCTGAACGTAGGTGATGAAGTAGCTCCACGTGCCGACCTGGGCTCCGACGTAAAAGAATTGCGCGATGACGGCAAGGAGAAAATGCCTTTGGCTGAGCAATTGCCGAAAGCTCCCATGCTCACTGTGGCCGGCTTCGCTCTCGCTGGCAATCACGGGAAACTTTGTACGGATGATGAGCAGAGCCCAAACCACCGCGACGATACCGATGACCAGATAAGGACGAATTACGCGCAACGTTTCGAAGCGAAGATACGCCTCGTAGGTATGCGCCGCCTGGCGTGCCGCAATTTCCTGTGAATTCAGTTCAACGCCGGAAAAGATGAAGACCGTGCCGATCAGCGCCCCCGTAATAGAGCCCAGAGGATTGAACGCCTGCGAAAAATTCAGACGGCGCTCCGAACTGTCGGGGTCACCGAGCTGGGCAATAAAAGGATTGGAAGCCGTCTCCAGAAAGGAGAGCCCGCTGGCGATGACAAAGAGCGCGAACAGAAAGAAAGCGTAACTGCCGCTCAGTGCGGCTGGCCAAAACAAGAATGAACCTGCGGCAAAAAGCAGCAAGCCCACGACGAAACCCGCTTTGTAGCCTGCTCGCTTCATCATGAGGCCCGCGGGAATCGCCAGAAGAAAATAGCCCATGTAGAAGGCGGACTGGATGAGACCGGCCTGAAAGCGGGAAATTTCGAAGGACTTCATGAAGTGCCGGATCAATACATCATTCAGGTTATTGGGGATTCCCCAGAGGAAGAAGAGTGCGGTGACGAGAATGAAGGGAACAATCTGCCCTGCAGGAAACAACGAATGCCTGGCAGGCGATACCGTTACGCCCGGGGCACTCCCAACTTGATGGTTCGCCATCGTCTATCCTTTCCTGATTGCGGAACTTCCGCGCGCTAAGGAGTACACTTCACTGGCCACACCGCCAAGAATCATTTCGCGTTCCGCAATGGAGAGAGGACGGATGAATTCCTCCACGGTGGAAAACCAGGTCTGATAGGCCGTTGCCAGAAGGCAGACGGGCCAGTCCGAACCGGCCATCAAGCGTTTGGAACCGAAGGCTTGAAGGACGACATCGAAATAGGGTTGCAGGTCCGCTGGGGACCAGTTCTTCCAGTTGGCCTCCGTTACCATGCCGGACACTTTGCAATAGACATTTTCCCGGCGCGCAAGCTCGCGAATGTTCGTTCGCCAGGGTTCGAGTTCGCGGTCACCAATGCGCGGTTTGGCAAGATGATCCAAGACGAATACCTGCGCAGGATGACAGTCCACGAAGGAGATCGCTTCCGGAAGATGACGCTCAAAGATCAAAATGTCGTAGACGAGGCCGAATTGCTTGAGCAGCGCAACACCCGCGTTGAAATCTGGCCGATGCATAAAGTCTTCGTCCGGTTCATCCTGAATCACATGACGAAGGCCCTTCAGTTTTTCACACTCCTGCAGGCGCTCGATAAGCGCGGGGAACTCCGGGCCGGCAAGGGGAGCCCAACCCACCACTCCACGAATAAAGTCAAAGTCATCGGCGAGGCGCAGCAGCCAGCATGTCTCCTCAAGAGTCTGTCTTGCCTGAACAGCGATGCTGCCATGAATTCCAGAAGCCAAAAGCTCTCGGCGCAGATCTTCGGGGAAAAAATCCCGTGCCAGCACGCCCATGTCCTCAGCGATCCAGGCGTACTCTTTTTTTGTGTAACGCCAGAAGTGATGGTGAGCATCAATTCGCTCAAGCATTGTCTTCAGGCTTCCCGGAAGGCCAATGCAAATTGAAGATAAAGGCGGCACCGTCCGGCGTCCCTCCCGGCTGCCTGGGAACGGCCGCTGCTTTCTCGCCGCTGACCGCGCTCATTGGTTCACACCGCTGGCGAGGAAGCCGCCATCCACAACGAGAAGCTCTCCCGTAACGAAGGCGCAGGCGTCAGAGGCAAGAAACACGGCCGCGCCAACAAGTTCTTCGGCTTTGCCGTAACGGCCCATGGGCGTGCGCATCAGGAATTCGCGTCCGCGCTCGGTGCCGTCCAGAAGCGCGGCGTTCAAGTCCGTGCGAAAGACGCCAGGAACAATCGCGTTGACCAGGACGCCATGGCGCGACCATTCGACGGCCAAGGATTTTGTGAGCGAGCCGACCCCGGCCTTGCTGGCGCAATAGGCGGCCACCTGGTACAACCCGAGATTCGTACCAAGAGAGGCGATGTTGATCACACGGCCGTAACCGCGCTTCAGCATGAGTTCGCCGAAAACCTGGCAGCCCCGCAGCGTGCCGGTGAGATTGGTGTCCAGGATTGCATTCCAGTCGCCTTCCGACATTTCCAACGTGGGGAGCTTGCGGGTGATGCCGGCGGCGTTCACGAGAATGTCCACTTTACCGAAAGCGCTCAAAACGGCATCGCGGAGTCGGATAAGCGACTCTTTGTTTCGCACGTCAGACAGAACGCGGAGTGTCTTGCGGCCCTTGGCTTCAATTTCCGAGGCCGTCGCATCGACGAGTGCCTGCCTGCGCGCGGAAACAACCACATCGGCGCCGGCGTCCGCCAGCCCCAGAGCCAGCGTACGACCCAAGCCACTGGTGCCGCCGAGCACAACCGCAGTCCTGTCAGCGAGGCTAAAAGGAGAGAGAGCCATGGGGAAAGGGAAACCTTTCGTGAAAGGAAGAGAGAAGAATCACGGCTTGAGTTTAAGCGATACAGTAAACGCTTTTCCACTGCAAAAAAAAAGGAGAGAGTTTTCGACGCCTAATGGAGTCTGAGTGGCCCAGCATTTCTTCCAGAGTTCCATCAACATTCTATCTTTGTGTGGATGCGCGGACCACTAACCGGGCAGGAAGAAGAACGCTCGCCGGCGAACTGCCGTTTTTCTTCTTGATGATGCTCAAGGCGAGACGGGCAACGCTTTCACCCAGGCCAGCGGCATCTTGATCAAGGCTAGTGAGAGGAACGCGAAGGAGATCGTCATAGTGGACGTTTCCGCAGCCGACCACGGCGATATCTTTGGGTACATCCACTCCGGCCTCGAGAATGGCGCGGAAAGCACCCATGGCCAATGGGTCGTTGCAGCAAAACACGCCGTCGGGCCGGGGATTCAATTGCAAAAGCTGCTTCATGGCACCGTAGCCACTTTTGTCTCCCGCGTCGTCGCCACCTCCATGCTTGACGATATAGCCCTCTGGAAGACTCAGACCATGTTTCGCGAGTGTCGCGACGTAGCCAGCCTGGCGATCAATGGCAGTGCTAACCTCGGAACCGGCAATATGAGCAATCGTTTTGCAGCCGATATCAATCAGATGCCTGGTTGCAAGCGAGCCAGCCATCACGTCATCAATACCAACGAAATGCGCCGGGAAGCCCGGAATCTTCCGGTCGAGCAGAACAAACGGAACGCCACGCTCCGTCAGCTTCACCAGGCTGACGGAATCGGATTCCGTGGACGCTAGAATCAGGGCATCCACGCTGCGTGCCATCATTTGATCCACTTCGCGGCGCTCTAGTTGAGGATTTTCCTCCGAGGACGAGATGATCAAGCTATACCCTTGCGCACTGAGGCGCGCCGAAATCCCCTTGGCAACCTGCGCGAAGAAGGGGTGAACCAAGTCCGGGACAATCAGGCCTATGAGGCTGGTCCGGCCAGTAGAAAGCGCGCGGGCCGAGAGATTCGGCTGATAATTGACTTCCTTCATGCGGCGCAGAACGCGTTTTCGCGTTTCGGGGCTGATGTCCGCATGATTGTGCAGGACTTTCGAGACGGTGACGACGGAGACGCCCAGGTCTCGCGCGATACTCTTCATCGTGGCAGGCATGATTTCACTCTCAAACTCGACACAGTCCTATGATTGTCGTGGCACGTTTTTGCAGCGGAAAAGTTGAGCGCCTTGTACTGTCAAGCATAGGTTCATCAAATTACTGCGCCGGCATGCGCAGCAGCTTCAGCTTGTAAAGCACGCTGGCGTGAGCCGGCAGATTAACGTCGAAAGATTTCGCGGAGGGCAGATCCTTTCGCTCCCAAAGATCTCTCCGTAGATATTCGCTGTCCTTAAGGCCGAGTTCTTTCCAGGAGTAACGGACATTCAAGGAGGACTCCCCGCGGTTGAATGCGGCGATGTAGTAGCCGTCATGCGAGGAAGACTCCGCAAGCCAGACGACGGCCGTACCGGTGGCGATCACCGGATGACTTTCGGAAGAATGCTGATCTACCGCGAGGACTTCCGGGTTCGTGAGCAAGGAAACGGTCCAGGCGTCTGCTTTGGGCAGCTCCCCACCAATCATCAAAGGCGAAGGAAAAATGGACCACAAAGTCATAAGGGTGCGCTGCTCATCGTGACTCAACCGCGACTGGCGTGGTTGGCCCCAGCCGGGAGCGGGGCCAAGGTAGCCAAGTGGCAGCATGTCCGCATCGGGCCAATGGCCGGGTTGCGAGAGTCCCGCCCATTTCAGGACATTTTGAAATTGATCGCCGAGGCCCTGCGGGTACTGCACATCGCTGTGCCACAAATCCCAGATGTCGTCGGAGATGCGCCACATTTGGGCATACTTGCGCATCTCTTCCGCTTTTTCGATCGGGGCTGGTCCTGGCGAGAGGCTCAGCACAATGGAGCGTCCCGTTTTCGCGAGCGCGGCACTCAACATGCGAATTTCGTCGCCGCGGTACGGACGGCTGCTGATGCAATCGACCTTGATCAGATCGACTCCCCAACTGGCGTAAAGGGAGGCAATGGAATCGTAGTAGGCCTGCGCTGCAGGCTTTGTGGCGTCCGCGCCGAAGTTGTCCGGGTTCCATGGACAGGTTTCCCCTGTGTCTGCCGCATCGGAAGCGTGGTAGGAGGAGCCCGCGATGGGGACGTTCGATGCAACCGCGTTTTTGGGGATTCCCCGCAGGATATGGATGCCGAATTTCAGGCCAAGCGAATGGATGTAGTCGCCGATGGGCTTGAAGCCTTTTCCTTCAGCGGAAGAGGGAAAACGCTTTTCTGCGGGAATGTACCGGCCATTGGCATCGAGGGCGTAGAGGGAGTTTTTCGAATTGCCTTCCGGCGTGGGGTTGGTGACGAACCACTCCATGTCAATGACGACATATTCCCAACCGGAAGGTTTCAAATGTTCGGCGAACCAGGCGGCGTTGGCCTTCACCTGATCTTCGGTGATCGTCGTACCGTAGCCATCCCAACTATTCCACCCAAGCGGAGGAGTAGCAGCGAGGATGGGATGCGCGTCGGGCGAATTGGTTCCGGCGGGTGTTTGCGTGGCCAGTTTTGCCCGGCCGGATGAGCCGTTGTCGCTGGCATGAGAAGCAACACCGGCCCTTTGGTACATGAACAAGAAACAAGCGAATAGCAAAGCCGAAACGTAAATTCGGGTTTTCATCTTGGACGAGATCCTTTCATGCCCAGGCTGTTGCCTGCTTGAACGAAGAGCGGCCGTTCCCTATCCTCGGAAAAGACTAAATTCCCCACTGGTACAGGGAATACGAACGCGGCGGCAGCTCAATCTTTGTCACACCGCTGCTCGTTACGGGTTTCTCAGCGGCCTGCGGAGCAACTCTCTGTGGTGCATCGAAACCGTTCACCGCTTTCAAGTCACTGCCCGTCAGCACATACGAAGTCAGCAAGCGGCTCCCTGCTTTGGCTTCCCAATTCAACTCGAGCTGATGCGCTTTGGAGAGATCGCGGTTGAGGACGAAAAGGGAAACCGTGCCGTCGTCCGGGTTGATCGTTCCGGCCACGTCCAGGTAGGGAACTTGTCCGTAACCGGGCACCTCGTAGGAAGGCCCGGGTTCCACCAAAACGTCCAGCGCGGCACCGCGGGCGAATTGCAACGCCCAGTTGTAAGGGTAGTAGATCGTTTGCCGGTAGAAACCATTTGAATTCGTCATGATCGGCGCGATGACGTTGACCAGTTGCGCGAGGCACCCGACGCGCACGCGGTTGGAGTTGCGCAGCAACGAATTGATCAAGCCACCAACCAGGAGAGCGTCTTCGAGGTTGTACACTTCCTCGAGCAGGTGCGGCGCTTCCTTGCGGTTGCCGTCCATGGCAGGGCCGCTGTGGGCACGGTACCAGACATTCCATTCGTCGAAGGACAGCCAGAGCTTCTTCGGAGAACGCTTGCGGCCTTGCACGTAGTCGCAAACGGCGGCAACTTCCGCGATTTGCCGTTCCATGCTGAGATTGAGGGCCAGGAACTTTGCGGTGTCTCCGCCGGTTTCGGAAGTGTTATCGAAGTAGCGATGCAACGAGATGGCATCCACATAGTCGTAGCACTGTTCGAGAACTTCGCGGTCCCATTCCAGATAGGTGGGCATTGTGGGTCCGCTGGAGCCGCAGGCGATGAGTTTGAGCGAAGGGTCTACATAGCGCATTTGCCGCGCAGCATCGGCGGCCTTTTCACCGTATTCCACGGCAGACATGTGGCCGATTTGCCAGGGACCATCCATCTCGTTGCCGAGACACCAGTGCGTGACCTTGTGGGGATCGGCGATGCCGTGCTTCCGCCGAAGGTCACTCCACTTCGTGCCCTTGTCTACGTTGCAATACTCCACGAGCGCGGCTGCTGACTCCGGTGTCCCGGTGCCGAGATTCAGGCCGAGCAGCGGCTGCGTCCCGACAGTCCTGCACCACAAAAGAAACTCATTGGTGCCGAATTGATTGGTCTCAAGCGAGTTCCAGGCCTTATCCAGCACTTTGGGACGATCCTGCTTGGGGCCCACGCCGTCCAGCCAGTGGTAGCCTGAGACGAAATTCCCGCCGGGATAGCGGACAATCGGGACTTGCAGCTTCTGAATTTCCTCCAGCACATCCTTGCGGAACCCATTGGCATCGGCAAATTTGGAATTGGGGTCGTAAATTCCTTCGTAGATGGCCCGTCCCAGATGCTCCAGAAAAGAGCCGAAGACATTGCGATCGAGAGCCGGGAGGACCCGGCGAGAGTCGAGATCGAAGCGAAAAATGGAACTAGCCAACCCGCCAGTCTGAGCTCGCACGAAGGGCGCCAACAGATGATTGGCGGAAATGGCCAGGCCTGCAGCCGAAGCGCGTTTCAGGAATCCACGTCGTGAGTCAAAAGCCATACTTGCTCTCCTCTAGCCCACGCTGATTTTCTTTGGGAGGAAGCGTTTTCCCGAGAATCCCGCACAAAATGCCATAAAAGAACCGTTTACTGTAACGCATAATATCACGACTTCCTGAGATCTCATGGCAAATTATGGCCCGTTTACTTCCTCACCCCCCAGCCTTTTGAGGGAACCTCGCGAAGCATGGTTGCAAGATATAATGTTTCGCGCCGGATTTTTTGGACAGTGAATTGAGTGTATTCATGCAGCGGCTCCCTACGAACACCGGCACTTCCATGGCCGGGAGGTATCCGATGAATGTTGATCGCCTCAACGATGGCGAATCGCGGGATCTCCATGGAACCCCTGCCATTACTCGTGATGGGAGGAACGTTGGCGGGGGCAGTTGTCTTTGCATTCATGGTGGACATTGTCAAAGTCCCCGTATTCCATCGCCTCAAGATCGCCTAAAGACAACGATGCGCGGCCTGTAAAAACCGGTTTCGAGTGTGCTGCAACCGCGCATCCAATAGTGCCTTCGCCGGAACTGCCGCTTTAGATCCATTGCCTTCGCAGCAGCCACACCTTGATGATCTGCGTAAGGCCCACGTAGCCGAGCAGCGTGAGCATAAGGATTGGCCAGTACATCCGCGGCAGGTGCGTGAAGCCCAGCGCGGAGGCCAACGGGGAATAGGGCAGCCACATCCCAAAAGCCATGATTGCTAATGTTGTGACCGTCAGCGCCCAACTCGCTCGGCTCTGCAGAAAGGGAATCTTATTTGTACGAATGACATGGATGATGAGCGTCTGCGTCATCAACGATTCGACGAACCAGCCGGTCTGAAATAGCGACGCTCGGGATGGGTCCCAGCATTTGAAGATCCAGAGCATGACGAAGAAAGTCGTATAGTCGAAAATCGAGCTGATGGGGCCGATAAAGAAAATGAAGCGCTTGATTTCGCTAATGTTCCAGGGCCGCGGCCGACTCACTTGCTCTTCGTCCACGGCGTCCGCTGGGATCGGCACCTGCGAGAAGTCATACAGGAGATTGTTCGTCAACACCTGAATTGGGGCCATCGGCAGGAAGGGGAGGAAGGCACTCGCCCCGAGCACGCTGAACATGTTCCCGAAGTTGGAACTCGCTCCCATCCGGATGTACTTAACGATGTTCGCGAAGACCTTACGGCCCTCGATAACGCCCCCTTGCAGCACCATGAGGTCCTTCTCAAGCAAGATGAGATCCGCCGACTCCTTGGCGATGTCAGTGGCGGTGTCTACCGAGATGCCGACGTCCGCCGCTCGCAAGGCAGGAGCGTCGTTGATTCCGTCGCCCATGAATCCGACGACATGCCCCTTGCCCCGAAGAAGACGGATGACCCGCTCTTTGTGCGCGGGAGAGAGGCGGGCGAACAGCACCGCCTTCTCGGCTGCCTCGCCCAGTTCGGCATCGGACATTTTCTCCACGTCGCCGCCCAACAGCATGGGGTCGGCTGAGAGGCCAACGTCCTTGCACACCTTGCGGCTGATAAGGTGGTTATCCCCGGTGAGGATTTTTACGGCTACGCCATGGTTGTGCAACGCCGCAAGGGCGCGGGCCGCGGTGTCCTTGGGCGGGTCCAGGAACGCAACGTACCCTCTGAGTACGAGTTCGCGCTCGTCGTCCTTGGTGCAAATTTGCTTCCCGGGCAGGTCCTTTGTCGCCACAGCCAGCACGCGGTAGCCGTCGTTGCTGAGGCTGTCGTACTCTTGTTCTAGCCCGACCATCAGCTCCGGGTGCATTTCAGACAGCTTACCGTCAAGTTCAAAGTGCGAGCAGCGCAGGAAGACCTCTTCCGGAGCCCCCTTGGTGAGGAGGATGGCCTTACCTGCGGCGTCCTCCACCAGGACCGACATCATGCGTCGAGTGAAGTCAAACGGGAGCTCATCCAGCTTCTTATATTTCTCGACAACCGTCTTCCCGTGGAAGTCGGAACTATCCAGAATCGCCCGGTCGAGCAGGTTTTTCAGGCCCGTCTGGAAGTAACTTATCAGGTACCCGTCCAGGAGCACGTCCTCGGTTTCACGCCCAGCGACGTTGCAATGCCGCATGAGGACAACACGGTCCTCAGTGAGCGTGCCCGTCTTGTCGGTGCACAACATGTCCATGGCCCCGAAGTTCTGGATGGAGTTAAGCCGCTTGACGATCACTTTCTTGCGGCTCATGGAGAGGGCGCCTTTGGAGAGGCAGACGGAGACGATCATAGGCAGCATCTCGGGAGTGAGGCCTACGGCCACAGCCAGTGCGAAGAAGAAGGCTCCCTTCCAATCGTGCTTGGTGAAACCGTTGATAAGGAAAACCAGAGGCACCATAACGACCATAAACTGCATCATGAGCCATGTGAAACGGTTGAGGCCCTGGTCGAAGCTCGTCTGCACTCGTTCCCCGGTGATTGAGCGGGCCATGCTCCCCAGGTAGGTTTGTACCCCCGTGGTGACCACGGCTGCCGTCGCCGTGCCGCTCTCGACGCTCGTCCCCATGAAGCAGATGTTGTTGAGTTCAGTGGGTGAACTCTCTTCTTTCGTCTCGGGGTCGTGGAACTTCTCGACCGGGAGCGACTCACCCGTAAGGCTGCCTTGGCTCACGAAAAGGTCTTTCGAAGACAGCAGCCGGACGTCGCCTGGAATCATGTCGCCGGCGGCCAGCTTGATGATGTCCCCAGGCACTAAGTCCCGGAGTGGTATCTCCCGCGCCGCGCCGTCCCGCACGACCGTAGCGGTCACATGGATCATGGCCTTGAGCTTCTCTGCGGCGGCGTCCGCCCGGGCTTCTTGCCAGAAGCGGAGTCCCACACTCAGCGCCACCATAACCGCCATCACAGTGCCGGCGCGCGCGTCGCCTGTAAGGAAGGAAACTGCCGACAAAGTCGTCAGCAGGATCACCAGCGGGTTGCGGATGATTTTCAGAACGCGGATGAGCCAGCCTTGCTTCCGCTCTTGTGCAACCTCATTCGGACCGGTCGTGCGCGCCCGCTCTTCGGCCTCGGCTTGCGTTAGGCCACCTAGAGACGTTCGCAAGTCCCGGAGCAGTTCTTCGCCGTCTTTTCGGGCGGCGTCGAGGACTGCCGGGGAAACATGAATATTCTGGTTCTTCGTCTTCGTTGGAATCAGCGGCTCGTTCGGGCGAGCCGGTGGCCCCGCGGGCTTAGACCCTGCCGTTCCAGCGTCGTTGACCGAAGCCCCTGGCGTGCTATCCGCATCCGGTGTTGTCATCTGTTGTTTGACCGCTTTATGGATGTTAAATCATGTGCCCCTGTGCCGTCTCTGTCGCAGGAGTTTTAAACAAACGGTCATGCCTCGGCGTGAAAAGCGGCGGCCAGGTGAAGCTTTCGCAACATCGAACGCTTCTTCTCATGGTGAGGCTGCATGCGTTGCAGAATGTCGCCGAGGATTCGCGCCGGCGAAACTACGCGGCCGAAAGTGTCCCGCTGCGGGCGATACTTCAACATCGTGGGTCCCGGCTCGATAGGCCCAGTGCGCAGCTTGGGACCGGCCAAATCCATCGCAACTTTGCAGCGTTTGTTCGTTTCCGTTTCGGCGCGACGAAGGTTGCGGATCATTCCTGACCACGCGTCGGGACCGCCATGGGCACAATTAATACGCATGCAGTCCATCCCTTGGGCCAGAAGGTCTCGAACCAGCTCATATTTCGTTGCGGCTTCCGGTGGCATGGTTACCATAATTCGAACGTGACGGGCTACGGGAGCTGCGCCAAGCAGGGCTTCACTGTTCTTCTCAAGGAGAGCATCGCCCTCCACAAGTTCCGGAACCGCCTCCGAGGCCAGCGCACTCTCCGCGGAACCGGCAAGCTTGTGGAGTACATTCAATATCGCGTGCAAAGAGCTGAGTACATGCGGCTCAGTTCCGCCCAGCGATGACAGTCCCAAGCCCGCAAGCTTTGACTGCAACTGGCGTATATCGTGGCGGCGAAGCGCGAGGTAATGCATGAGATTCCTGGCAGTTGCATGGTGCTCGGGATGCACTTCTGTGGCAGCGATCAGGCCGGAAGTTTCCAGCTCAAGCATTTCGGAACGAAGAAGATTCAGATTCTGAATCAGCTCCTCGAGCTGTGATTGATTTACGTCCTGCATTTTAATGGGAATACTCTTGGGGAATGTTGAGTCCATTTCGTTACCGGCCGGTGAACGCCGAGTTAAAAAGCAAGCGACGCTCCTTATGGCAAAGGGGGGCACGCCCCTAGGGCCTGGATTCATCACGCGATGGAAAGCTCACTTGCCTTTAGTTGTGCGGTATCGGCTACGAATTGTTTAACCTTGTCCTCGATCTCGTCTCGCACACGGCGGAAAACTTCTGTTTTCTGCTCGGGCAATCCACCGGCGGTATTTGGGTCAACGATACTCCAGTGCGGAACGCCGAGCGCGAAGGGGAATATCGGGTTCCTTTCCTTGGCCGTATCGCAGATGGTATTCGACTGTCACCGTAACCATGCGCTACACGCATACAAATCTCGATTCCAAGCGGAATGCGGTCGCGAAACTCGAAGGTTTTGGTGACGATTTGGTGACACCTTGCGCCAAAATGCAGCAATCGACCCCAAAAGTGTCACCAAAAGCCCCGCTAAGTGTAGTTGCACGTTATAATTAAAAACGGAGGAGTGGGTGAGCGGTTGAAACCGGCGGTCTTGAAAACCGTTAGGCTCGAAAGGGCCTCGGGGGTTCGAATCCCTCCTCCTCCGCCAGTTCTTTGTTTTCAATGGGTTGGATTCCTTCCTAAAGCATTTCCTAAGAAATCCTCAAATCTCAGTATTAGCCAAACAGAGGAATTTCTTATGGCTGGAAAATTTTCGATCTACAAGTACGTGAAGCTTCAAGGCAAGCGCTGGCGGTACGCACGTGCTGCGTATCACCCGAACGGTAAAATCAAGCCGAATGTCGTGCTCGTGAAAGGCGCGAACGGCAGGGCCACGGAGGAGAAGCACACCGAAGGTTCTTACTTCCTCAACTTCAATAACACGTGGATACCTGTTGGCTCGGACGCGTTGGAGGCTCAGCACAAACGCAAGGTCAAGCTTAATCAGGTAGAGCATGAGAGGCTGAGCGGTAACACCGCCGCTCCCAGACCAAACCTTGTTCAATTGGGGAGGAAAGTCATTAAAGACGAAGTAGACGCATACCTCGCCAACTTGGAACTTGCGAAGCGTCCATACAAGACAGTCGGAGAGAAGCGCCGTTTCCTCACGTCGTTCCTGACTATTGTTCCGAAGAAATTCGTGGACGAGTTTAGCCGGAACGACGTGCTCGCTTTCCGCAACGAACTCATGGCTAACTATGAACCGGAATACGTCGGCAAGCAGATGATGGCGGTCGTGACGTTCTTCAACCAGTGGCTCCGGCTCAAGCTCAACATCCAAAAAAGCGACTGGCCGGAGCACGAGCAGAATCCTCCGGAGCCGTACAGCGACGAGGAGATCGTCGCCCTTGAGACGTCCCATACTGGCGGCCTCCTGCGCCGCGTTCAGTATGGTTATCCACTTACAAGGCTAGGGACCCGAACGCCGTTTGTGGCCAGCCCCCCCCAGAGACCCAAGTATTTAATCATCCCATCGTCATTAGGAACGTCGTCCACGGTTTGGAATTTTCTGCCGAGATTTGATCCTATTGGGTCGCCTTCTGGTCTGTGCAGCGAGCCGAAACCAAGGGAATTTGTGATGTTCTCGAAGACCGGTACATGCAGCGTTCACGGGCGCTATGCCTCAGGTGCTCCACCAGCGCTCGGTGCGCCACAGTCGCGAAATGGTGTTTCAGCTGCGCCAAACCCACTCTTCTACTTGCCCGTTGATCTCTGATCCGTATGAACTTGCACCTCTGCCGATTCGCGACTGCCATGGCCGGGACTACTGAAACTCCCATCCCTGCGGATACCATCGCAAGAATCGTTGAAAACTGACCACTTTCAAAGACCAGGTTTGGCTCCAGCTTTGACTCGCGGCAAGTCATGATCACATTCTCACGAAAACAGTGGCCTTCTTTTAGAAGCAAAAAAGGATCAGTTCTAATCTCTTGCAAATCAATCATCTTTCTTGATGCCAAATGATGTTTCGGTGGTACAACGATAAAGAACGGTTCGCGGAAAAGATCCTCACAAATCAACTCTTCTCCTAGTACGGGCAGCACAAGTAAGGCGAGATCAATCCGCCCATCGTGCAAGCGCTCCAGCAGAATGGGAGTGGTTTCTTCCATAACGCTGACAGCTATGGTCGGATGTTGGCGCGTGAAACCTGTAAGCACTGGCGGCAGAAAATACGGCGCGATGGTCGGAATCGCTCCAATGACTACTCTTCCTTTTTCCGCACCCGCCAGCTCCTCAATTTCGGTTCTTGCCTCGCCGACCTGTCTGAGGATGGCCTCCGCCCTGAAGAGGAACGTCCTTCCAAATTGAGTTAATCTTACAGAGCGCGGGAAACGATCGAAAAGCTTGGCACCGAGTTCAGCTTCAAGCTTCAGAATCTGTTGTGATAGTGAGGGTTGCGCCACATTCTCGGCTTTGGCGGCGCGCGTGAAGTTACCGTTGTACGCGACCGCACAAAAGTAGCGCAATTGATGGAGTTCCATGTTTCAGCTCGGTCGCCAGGGAGTTTTGCTTTCTTTTCCTTATGGGTCCCATAGCGACGATATATTAGACCTTTGGCAGGTATGGGTCTAGGCTTCGCGCAGGAGGAACCCAACATGGCTGCAGGTGATACTCAATACGGCATCCGCCAGTTTTCTGCTCGCAGCAGCAACCAAAAGCATAAGTCTTGACAAAATGTCACATTAGATAGAATCTAAATTCTTCATGGACGCCGAGGCGATTAAACGGTCCTTGGGAGGCAGCGGGTTGCGGTGCACTCCGCAGCGCTATGCCGTGATGGCATTCTTGATGGAACACAACAGTCATCCCACGGCTGCGCAAATCTTCGAAGCCGTGAATCGCGTGGATCCGCGCTCTTCAAGGGCCACGACTTATAACAATCTGCGGGACCTGGTGCAGGCGGGTTTGGTGCGTGAAGTGGCCGTCGAGGGCCGCGCCGCGCGATTCGATGCGAAAGGCATGCGGCATCACCACTTCATCTGCGACCGCTGCGGCAATGTTGAGGACATCGAGTGGTACGACGTGCCCAGGCCTGCCTCGCGCTCTCTCGGTAAGCGGATGCTTCGCGAATGCGAACTCATTTTCCGGGGACTCTGCACGAAGTGCGCGCTCCGCGACACGCTTCCCGTTAAGTGTCGCAGGCACGTGGGTACCCGATGAATGGCGCGCGTCGGCAAAGCGCGGCCGGCGATTGCGCGAATGAGAAAGCCAGGATGGTTTTGTATTTCATCGCAGTCTTTTTGGGCTAGTACGAAGGAGGATGAACTCATGGAAAAAGAACTCGCCAAGCAGGAGCAAAACATGTCAACCGAATCCAAGTGCCCGGTAATGGGCGGCGCTCGCAAACATACGGCCGCGACGAATGCGGACTGGTGGCCGAATCAGCTGAACCTGAAAATCCTGCACCAGCACTCCCCCCTGTCCGATCCTATGGACAAGGGGTTCAACTACGCGGAAGAATTCAAGAGCCTCGACCTGAATGCCGTGATCAAGGACCTGCATGCCTTGATGACGGACTCGCAGGATTGGTGGCCGGCCGACTTTGGCCACTATGGGCCACTTTTCATTCGTATGGCGTGGCACAGCGCGGGTACGTACCGCATCGGCGACGGCCGCGGCGGGGCCGGAGCCGGTCAGCAGCGCTTCGCGCCGCTCAATAGCTGGCCGGACAACGTGAACCTCGACAAGGCGCGCCGGCTGCTGTGGCCGATCAAGCAGAAGTATGGGCGGAAAATCTCCTGGGCCGACCTCATGATTCTCGCAGGCAACGTCGCCCTCGAATCGATGGGCTTTAAGACGTTCGGTTTTGGCGGCGGCCGCGAGGACGTCTGGGAGCCCGAAGAGGACATCTACTGGGGCCCTGAAGGCAAGTGGCTGGCGGACGAGCGCTACAGCGGCGACCGTGATCTTCAGAATCCGCTCGCTGCCGTGCAAATGGGTCTGATCTATGTGAATCCGGAAGGGCCGAATGGAAAGCCGGATCCGGTTGCTGCGGCACGGGATATCCGAGAGACTTTCGCCCGCATGGCGATGAATGACGAGGAGACCGTTGCGCTCATTGCCGGCGGTCACACCTTCGGCAAAACCCACGGCGCTGGCGATGTGGCACTGGTGGGCCCAGTGCCGGAATCCGCCAGCATCGAGGAGCAGGGCCTCGGCTGGAAGAGCAAATTTGGCACGGGCAAAGGGGATGACGCGATCGGCAGCGGCCTGGAAGTCATTTGGACCACGACGCCTACGAAGTGGAGCAACAACTTCTTCGCGAACCTGTTCGACTACGAATGGGAACTAACCAAGAGCCCGGCCGGTGCGCATCAGTGGAGACCGAAGAATGGCGCAGGCGCCGGTACGGTGCCGGATGCGCACGATCCGTCAAAGCGTCACGCGCCATCCATGCTGACCACTGACCTCGCCTTGCGGTTCGACCCTGCTTACGAAAAGATTTCACGGCGCTTCTACGAGCATCCGGATCAGTTAGCAGACGCGTTTGCGCGGGCGTGGTTCAAGCTGACGCACCGCGACATGGGGCCGATCTCGCGGTACCTTGGCCCGCTCGTTCCGAAGGAGCCCCAGCTGTGGCAAGACCCTGTTCCCGCCGTGGATCATAAATTGATCGGGGAACAGGACATTGCTGCTCTGAAGGCGAAGATCCTCAAATCCGGACTGTCGATCTCCCAACTGGTCACGACTGCCTGGGCATCGGCGGCGTCGTTCCGCGGCTCCGACAAGCGCGGTGGGGCGAACGGGGCGCGCATTCGCCTCGCGCCACAAAAGGATTGGGAAGTGAACCAGCCGGCCGAACTGGCGAAGGTTCTGCGGACGCTGGAGGCGATCCAAAAGGATTTCAACAGCTCGAAGTCGGGCGGGAACAAGGTCTCGCTTGCTGACCTGATTGTTCTGGGCGGCTGCGCAGCCGTCGAGGAAGCTGCGAAAAGGGCCGGTCACGAGGTGAAGATTCCTTTCTCGCCGGGGCGCACGGATGCTTCGCAGGAGCAGACCGACGTGCACTCATTCGCCGTAATGGAGCCGACCGCGGACGGGTTCCGCAACTACCCCCGGAACGGACACCAAATGCCAGCAGAGGAGCTGCTGGTGGATCGGGCGCAGTTGCTGACGCTGACTGCCCCCGAGATGACAGTACTCATCGGTGGCCTGCGCGCCCTGAATGCTAAGTTCGGGCATTCCAAACACGGCGTCTTCACCAACCGGCCCGAGACGTTGACGAATGATTTCTTCGTCAACCTGCTCGACATGAATACGAAGTGGGAGCCCTCCTCTACATCCGAAGGCGTGTATGAGGGGCGCGATCGCGCGACGGGCAAAATCAAGTGGACCGGCACGCGTGTCGACCTTGTGTTCGGTTCGAACTCGCAGCTCCGGGCGATTGCTGAAGTCTATGCATGTGACGACTCGAAGGAGGCGTTTGTGAAGGACTTCGTGGCTGCGTGGAACAAGGTGATGAACCTTGATCGCTACGACCTTGCTTAAGCTCGGCGGAAAAGAGAGCTGTCAACTTGGTACTAAACCCCGTTCCTGTTGTTCGGATCGGCAAAAACAGAGGTGGCGCTTTTCTTGGCTCGCGCGGGCCGGATCGCGCCCGCTCTCATTCTGCTAGGGTCTTAATCGCTGAAGTTACCAACGATAAAACCCGAGACATTGACTCTGGCGAGAGGGCCTATAGCCTCCGTCAGCATGAGCAATGTCTTGAGCGAAGAGAAGAAACAACAAATCATCGCACTGGGGAAGCTCGGATGGCCTTTGCGGCGCATCGAGCAAGCCACCGGTGTACGTCGAGAAACAGCAGGCGCATACCTGAAGGCGGCCGGGATCGCGGTACGACCACCCGGTGCCTGGGGACGGCGGGTCATTGCCTGGTCTAAAGGCCGGGGAAAAGCTGAAGATGTATATCGAGTCCAATGGAATCAGACTCATGGACGGTAAGGGAAAGACGTTGCTAATAACTGTTATCCCTTCCTCGGTGACGGAAATCAGCTACGGCCAGGACGTTCATCGACGTGTCGGGACCGCAGTTGCTGTGGGCATATTCACCCTTGGAATCGGGGCGCTGACTGCTCTTAGCAAGTCCAAGAAGCACTTCGTTGGGCTAACTTGGGCTAATGGCGACGTTAAAGGTGGATTTGCGATGCAGTGCGATAAGAACGATTATCGCGGAGTCCTCGCTGGACTGGAAGGCGTCACCGGAAAGAAAGCTGTTGACTCCGAGTCGTTGACGGTCAAGAACTGACAAGATATAACTCACGAAATTTAGCGCCTCTCGGGTGACGGCTACATCGTTACCTGCGGCCGGGTTCATCCCGTTCGACACATTTCAGGCGTCGCATTACCGGCCAACTGGATTTCATCTTCTGTCTAGCACTGTAATCGGAGACCTATCCGCTTTTCAAAATCAAACCGTTTTGGGATCTTTAGAAAAAGAAGTAAAAGTGTGATTCCCTTCCTTTGCCGCAATGTTGGCCAGTGCAAAACGAGCGGCAGCCCACAGAAAGAGACTTCCAGAATAGCAAGAGCTAGCCGAGGTGGTGAGCCGCATCAGCCTTTGCTAGGTCCGTGTTTGGTGGTGGGTCTGGACTTGAGATTTGCTGGGCTGCCTGAAACAGGTCGGCAAAGTTCTCCAAATCATTTGTTCCCTGGCTTTTTAGGTTTTCCTCTTGAACTACTGCCCATCGCTGAGAAAATGCCTTGAGCGCCCGCTGACCACGGAACGCCAGGTCCGCGACCGCTCGGAAGCATCGCATTTTCCCCGTCGCGTTTTTATTCTTCGCCAGTTCCAAGACAGGAGCGATCACCCCGAGCGTATCGACCACACGCTCGAACAAACGTGTTAACTCCAGCCAGGTTTCTTCGTCAATTTGTGCTTGCCAGTTCTTCTTGCCGACGTTCTCAAGAGTATGCGCGTTTTTCATCGGGACATCGACCAGACCAATGCAGCAGTGAGCAACCCGCTGAGAGTAAACACTGCGAGCATCAGTGGAGCAAGGTTTGGAACACGTGTCATATGGGTTGGGTTCATATGCCCCCCTCGGTTGCGGAGAGTAATACGCTTATGATACAGTGTCCAGTATATTATGAATAAATATTTATCGTTCCACAATGGAACAGATTGCGTTGATGTGAGCGTGGTGGTGGGCTTCCCGTTAAGCCGGGGATTGGTACCCAAGTTGCACGTACCACGGGGGTCGCTCTCTGCCAGCGAGAAGGCCCCTCTCCTCTCACGGCCTTCGCCAGTCTACCTTTCGCGTGTCGGATCAATTCAACGACAGCACCGAAACCGATAGATTGATGGTCCCAACACGGGCGCGTACTGCGCGTTAAATGCCTGCCGAGAGAGAGCGTGACGTATCACAGCCTGAAGCTCAGTGATAAGCGCCGAGCGTTGGCTGTAATCGCGCTGAGGCCTTTTCTTGCATGGCTTGTCACCTCAAGTGACTGAAGCGAGGTAATAATCGTGAAACTCATTGCCAGGGGGTTGGCTGCTTTGTTTTTTGCGTCTGGTGCAATGGCTCAAGAATTCCCCGACGTTCCCATCCCTAAGGTTATTCCTAATGCTCCTGTTCTCACTTCTTCGCCGAAGCCGGTGCTCCATAGGCCATGGTTGAGATTAGCCGCCTTTTCTCACGAGGGGCAGGGTGAGTAGGCGATTCAGGCTTTATGTCGCTCAGTTTTCGCTTTTAAATTGCTTTTTGCCTATTTGGGGGCTATTGGTCGTTCCGAGCCGTGTTGGAAACGTTTTTCAGGCAGACCTCGACTGCTTCCGTGATTGCGCGACGAGGTTTTGTTTTTGCATTTTGTTCAGCAGCGCAGCGCCGTCCAGGCCGCGGCGAAAACATTCTGCCAGGGATAGGCGCGACTGCAGCGCACCCAGATGCGGCGCGCGGTGATGCGCACCTGCGCGGCGATTTTCAGCAGCTTCAGCCGGATGGTGTCGGCTTGTGCTTCCGCCCACTCCGTGCCCGCCAAGCCCAACCGCCGCAAGGCCTCGACAAGCACATAGGCCAGCGAGGAAAAGTACAACCGCAACTGATTGGCCCGCAGCGTCTCCGTGCTCAGCCGGTCCGCGAACAGGCTCAGTTGCTCCTTGATGCGGTTTTCCATCTCGCCGCGCGCGCAGTAGAGCTGCTCATAGAGTTTCTGCGCGGGCCAGTCCTGCGCCCCCAACGAGGTAACCAAGTAGCGGGGATTTTCCTTGCCCGCGATCTGTTCCGCTTTGGCGATCACGCGCCGCGCCCGCGACCAGCTTTTCTTGGTGCGATAAGCGAACTCGCAGAACACCCGCGCGGGTTTTCCCGTGCGCCGGTGCTCTTGTTTGGCTTGCTGCATCGCGCGGCCGATGATCTTCCGCAAGCGCTTGTTGCGCGCAAAGCCGAATACATAGACCACCTCGTTGTTTTCGCACCATGCCAGCAACTCCTCGCGGCAGAAGCCCGAGTCCGCTCGCAGGATGATGCGGGTCTGCGGCCACCGCGCGCGAATCTGCCGCACGATGCGCTGCACTTCTTCCAGGCTCCCGGCGCTCGCGTCGATGTTCGAGGGCCGCAGCCGTGCGCACAGCAGATGATCCCCGCAGAACACGTACAGCGGCAGATAGCAGTAGTGCCCGTAGTAGCCGTGGAAAAAACGCGCTTCCTGCCGCCCGTGCAACGGCGTGTCGGTAGCGTCCAGGTCCAGCACGATCTCGCGCGGTGCGCGCTTCCAGAAAGAGATCGACCAGCAGTTCGTCGAGCGCTTCGGCGGAATAGCTGATCTTGTTGTAGCGTTCCGCGGCAGGCGAACCAAGGGGTGTCAGTTCCAGCCGGTTCAGCGTGCTTTTGCCGGCCAGCGGCGCGTCCAGATATTTCTTCCCGGCCAACACCCCCAACAGCGGATCCTGCCGCAGTTGCTCGTGGTCGTTCAGGTCTTCATAGCCGAGGGCCAGCCCGTAAATGCGCTGCGCCACCATTTCTTCCAGGCGGTGCGCGATCCGTTCGGGCTGCCGGTAGTCGGTGAAGCAGCCAGCTACGCGCCGCAGCAAGCTGATCTTGCGATCCGCCTGGCGCAGCAGCAGTGCACCACCCTCGGTGGTTAACCAATCCCCCGCGAACTGCGCCACCACTTGCCGTGAAAAATGTGCTTCAAACGGGAAGAGAGTCTCGCTACACTCT
>JBEKUR010000014.1:0-56273 GCA_049514855.1 Terriglobia bacterium | reverse complement strand
TGGAGGCGTGGTAGGTGGGATTATCGATTCCGAGCGCGCCCCCATTCTTGCCCGGACTCTCGAAGGTCTTCTGCTTCATGCTTCCGGGGGTGTCATCCTTCTCGATGCGGACGGCCAGCGCGTTTTTACGGCCAGCGAGCAGGCGTTCGGTGACGTCGAACCGGCCGCGCATGAAGCCACCTTCTACCCGCCCGAGTCTTTCGCCATTCAGGAAGACGTCCGCCTTCCAGTTAATCCCGTCGAAGTTCAGCCAAGCGCGCTGACCCTCGGTTAATGCCGGCGCCGTGAACTCGTTCCGGTACCAGAAATCTGCGTAGAAAAATGAATCGGAAATAAGCAACTGATTGTCGCCGTAATTCGGATCAGGAATTGCCCCGATATTCAGATAGGAAGAGAGCACTGTGCCCGGCACAGTGGCAATGACCCAATCCTGGTCCTGGAATCCCACCTTGGAGAGTGTTGCTCCGTCCGCGTTCACAAGGGAATCTCGTTGCAGGCGCCACGCGCCTCCCGCCAGGTCCAATCGCCCGTCAGGTCGCGCTGCGGGCGCGGGCTTCGGTTGCGGGACAAATCCGCCCCGCCCATAAACCTCCATTTCGCTCAGAACGTACCCATGCGGCGAGGTGGGCCGCTGCATCAGTATGCGCACGTACCTTCCCTGGACGGGCTGCGCCAGTCTGAGGTCGTCAGTGTTCCCTGTTCCCTCAGGAAGGGGTTGAATGTCTCGCCAATTCTGAGCATCGTCGGAAACCTGGAGGAAACCCTCCGCAGCGCGCGCGATCCAATACACCACCACACGGTCGAATTCACAGCGAGCGCCCAAGTCGACATAAACCCACTCCTCACCCAAACCCGCGCTCATCCACGCACTGGTGAAACTATAAGGCCCGCCAATTTCCACTCTCTGGCTCTGATGGAAGAACCCCACCTCACAGACTTGCCATTCCATGAAGAACGCGAACGGCGGGGCGTTGGCAGCTTCGAGTTCGATTCGATAGAAGCGGCTTTGAGAAGCCGAGCGAAGAGGAATGGAAGGCTGGAACCGTTGCCCAGATTGCGGAAAGCCCATCGGGGGACCAGTAACGGGTACGGGCTTCGGATTAGTTACCTTACCCAATTCCTTCCACTCCCGTCCGTCGTCGGAGACCAAGACGGCAACACCCAGGTCCTCCGGTTTCAAGTTGCGGGGCGCGATGAGGAGGACGTCAACACGATCGATCTCCGGAACGCTCGCCCCGCCTCCCAATTGAACCTGCACCCACGGGCGCGGACCCCGCAAGTCGACGACGCTGATCGGGTTGTGGTCCAGGAAGAACTCCCGCTCGTGCTTAGGCAGCTCGCCACGAAAGCCTACCCATGTTGCGACCCAGTCGGGAGGATGCGAATCCTTGATCCCATCTGTAACCAGTTGGGCCGTCAGGTTGTAATCGTAGCAACTGGAGTGATACGCGGGCCGCCGCAGCGCCAGATTCCGGTAGGTCGAGGCATCTGCCACCAGCACCGGGCCAAAATCCTCACGCGGATCTCCCGGGTAAACACCCACCCCTCGCGTGAACTCCCCAGCCGCCGCGGATTCCGCACCCAGGCGCGGTGAACTCCGGGCGCCAGGCAGCGGCTCAGGAGCAGCACCCATGGCCAAGGCCCGCAGATCTCCCAGTGCCAAACCCGCACCCGCAACCGTGCTCTTCAGGAAAGTCCTTCGGGAAGTAGACATCTGAGTCCTCCATGGTTTCGTTGCGCTCTATAGTCAAGGTCACTGGCTCGAATCTGCTCAATCTTCTTGGCGTTGATATCTACGCTCCGAGCCGTATCGGCATTGGCGCCTCGAACTAGAGCATTACGCCCGCAGGCTGACGGCGAGCGTTAGGCCGGGCACGATGCGAACTTCCCGATCAAACGTCACCACGCGCAGTTTCCCTTCTTCATGCAAGGCCGCGGCCAGGGGTTCTTTGCCGAGCCGGGCGGAGACTTTCTTGCGCGCCGCCTTGCCATTCCCTCCCAGCGCAAGGCTCGCTACGGCCATCGAGCCTTCGAGCGTCTCGACCTCGACGGCCTGGCTGGTCGCCGTCACGGTTTGAGAGAATTTCCCCCATCCGCTGGGGACCGACCAGAAGCAACGAAAGTTCTGAGCGCGCACCCGCGGCGTGAGCATCAGCTTGCGGTCAACGCCGGAGTAGTGAAAGCCGCTCAGAGCAACAATCAGCGCCCACGCGGACATGGCGCGCGCGTAATGATGGCCGCACTCCGGCTCGTTCCAGGGGTTGCGGCGCTCGCCATCGTGGCGAAGGCGCGCGCTTTCCACTACGGCTTGCGCCTCCGTGCTCATGCCCTCAAACACCAAGTGGGCGGCGAACTGGTACTCCTCGCCGGTCCAACATTCGGCGAAATAGGGAAATGGGATTTCCGGCCGTTTGCCGGAGGCATAGCTCGCCACCAACACACCTCCCTCACCATTCAGTGCGTAGGTGCGCTGCACGGCCTCGTGCTCGCTCAAGTCGGGGATATAGTTGTAGTGGAAAACGGATTTCAAAGTCTTTTGGACGTGTTCCTCATCAAGTAGATAACCAAGTCCCGCCACATGTGCCATGTATTGGCCGAGCAATTGGTCCACCAAGCACGCCTCGCCCATTTGGTAGTCAGGTTTCTGGGGGTTGGCTGCGCCAAAACCAACCATCGTTCCGTCAAATACTTCTTCCTTCGGCCGGCCCTCGACCTTCTGGATGTAATGCTCGCCATTAAACAGGTTGGCGTCGATCCATTTGCTGCCGTTCTCGAAGAGCCGCCGGTAAGCCGCAGCCGAATCCTGGTCACCTAGGGCGCGCGCCATCTCTTCTCCGGCCCGCAACGCCCCCAGGTACCAGACACCGCAGAGAGGATTCGGGCCGTAGAACTCGACGTCGTAGGTGTTGTGCTGAACGCCCTCCGCCACCCCGTCCCGGTTGGCGTCCCAGCCGCCCTCGATCCAGGCGAATTCGAGTGCGCGTTTGGCATTTGGCCACAGGCCCCGCAACCATTCCGTGTCACCGGAAAGCTGCCAGTCGCGGTAGAGCTTCATCAGGCAGCCCATTTGGCCGTCCGCAGCCGCCTTATCCCAGATCTTTTTTCCATCCGGCAGGTAGGAGCGGAAACCCATCAGGCCGTCTTCGCGGGTGTTACGCAGGAATTCGGATTCCCGGATGGAATGCGCCAGCGAAGGGAAGACGAAGGCCGTCGCTTGCTCGTAGTTCCACACGTGGGTACACGTCCCGTGGCAGCATCCCGATTGATTGTTGCAGCCCTCGAACCCGTGGAATTCGCCGTCGGCGGTTCGGAAAGCCGTGTTGGTCCGCAAGGTCGAGAGGTTGCTGAGCGCCGCGTCCAGCGCCGCCGGAGGTAAGGTGGAAGATTCCACCGCAGCAGCGAAGCGGCGGCTGCGCTCCTCGAGCGAAGGAAGCTCGCGCGCCACGTGTCGAGCTACTTCCCAGGCGTCCGTGAATCGCTGGCAATAATAGTTGCCTACCACCGTGGTCTTGTCCTCTGCCGCCGCGGCCTCCCATCCGCAACGATCAGGCGTGCGGTTGGGGAAATGCCAGGCAAGGAGAAAGGTCACGGAGGTCTCGCTGCCCGCAGGCAGCGATTGCGTGACGGCAAGCGAACCCACCGGGCTCACGGCGGGCGAGTCGCTGGTCAGAGCGCCGTCATCCGTGAAGTCGTCCCAGAAGGTCAAGGGCCCATCCCACCACTGCGTCCTCTTCCACCCGCGCAGGTATGAAACGCTTGCTTCAGGCGCGCCTAGCACGCCTAGGAACATCGAGCCTTTCAGCGGATCAGTCGACGGCAAGAAGGGGTTATCCATGAACAAGCCCGCGACGCCTTCGTCATGGCGAAAGCTGGCCTGTCTCCCTTCTTTTCCCACAGCGTTTTGAAGGCTGAATGCCACACCCACTTTCACAGGCGTTGTGGCCGGATTCTTGAGGTGGTAACGAAGCACGGCGATGGGCAAACCGGACGCCTCAACATCCAAAGGCACAAGAGGATTGAACGCTTCCAGGTTGACGAGGATAGGCAGCTTCTTGTCCTGGAATTCGAGGCGCGCAAATGGATAGGCGCCGGTGAACTTCGCGGAAGCAAGGCGCGGCAGGCCAGGCACGTTGTTCGACCCCAACCCACTCGGCCCTTCGTAGGGCGGCTCAATCCGCGCTTCCAGCACCCGAGCCACCGGCTTCTTTCCTTCCGCCTGTGCCCAGATGGCCGGGAAACAGTAGTCAGGCGTATTTCCCTTGTCCGGCCGGTTGAAGATCTCCCAATCCCGCAACTGCCCTCGGCCACCGAGCGAGATCGTACCCGTGCCGATTCCACCCAGTGGGAAGGCAATCATCTTCAGATTACGGCCGCTGAAGGTGCGTGGAAAGGTGATGCGACTGCCCGCAGCGGCCGCAACCACCCCCTGCCCCTCCTTAGCCAAGGAGGGGAGTTGAAGCGGCCCCGAAGCTGGCTTCTCTGTGGCCGCTGCCCGGCGCGCGGAAGGATGTGGTTCTTCCCCTGCCAACCCTCGAACGCTGCCGGCCAATGCTCCGCCCGCCGCCACTTTCTTCAGAAATTCGCGTCTCTCCAGCTTCCCGTTCTTCTTTTTCGTGGCCACAATCCCCTCCTCCACACCGATTCAGGTTGCATTCTTCGCACATGCTTTTGAGAGGGGTTGTTATAGGCCAATGGGTGAGGAAAAGCAACAGGCAGATCCGGCAGGGACTTAGTTACAATGCCTGACACAAGCGCAAGAGCTAACCAATTACGACGCCGCTTATCCCGATCTGGCAGCGCGGTGACGTTTGCCTCTGACGACCACCCCCTTATAACTTGAACCTCGCCACCTCCGCCTGCAAGGCCCTCGCGGCCTCGCGCAACTGCTCCGTCGCCTCGTTCGACTGCTTCACCGACTCGCTTGTCTGCTTCGCGCCTTCGCTCAACTGAACCATCGCCTCTCTGATCTGTTCCGCCCTGTGCGCCTGCGCCTTCGTCCCGTCGTTTACCTTCTCAAACTGCCCCGTCACCTCTTTCACCTTCTCGATAATCTGCCCCAGCTGCCCGCTGATCTCTCCTACCGCCTTCTCCCCCCGCCTTACCATGTCGCTGAACTTGTCCATCTCCATCACCCCCGCCGTCACCGAACTCTGCATCTCCTTCACCATCGTCTCGATGTCCAGCGTCGCCACCGTTGTCTGATCCGCCAACCGCCGGATCTCCCGCGTCACCACCGCAAACCCCAGCCCGTGTTCCCCCGCCTTCTCCGCCTCGATCGCCGCGTTAAGCGACAGCAGGTTCGTCTGGTCCCCCACCTTGTTGATTGTCGTCACCACGCTGTTGATGTTCCCGGCCTTCTGGCTGATCACCGACAGCTTCGACGAGATGGACCTCGTCGCCTCGACCAGTTGCTTCATTGTCCCCTCCATGGTCTCCAGCCCCGTCCGCCCGGTGTCGGCCAGTTGCCTGGTCCCCTCCGCTGCACCCTGGACGTCCTCCATCGTCCTGGCCAGCTCCTGCCTCGTGGCCGCGATCTCCTTCACCGCCGTCAGGACCCGGGATGTCGAGGCCTCGAACTCCCCGACTGTTGCCTCCTGTTCCTTCGACGTGGCCGCGATCTCGATCGAGGCGGACACCAACTGCGCGCACGACTTCTGCACCTGTTCCAGGAGCGAGGCCAGGTTTGACGTCATGATTGAGATGGCGCTCAGCAACTGCCCGGTTTCATCCTGCTGCACGGCGGCATCCCCCGGAGACCGCGATGCCGTCTTCCGGTTCATCGCCGCCAGATTCTTCTCGATAGCGGGGATGGCCTGCTTCGCATCGGCGATCTCGCCCCGGGCGATCAACTCGGCGGTTTGAACCGCCCGGCCGATCGGCCTGGCAATGGCGCCCGCAACCCCCCAGAGACCGAGCAACACAACTGCGGCGAACACTACGCCCAGGGCGATCTGCCTCCACATCATGGTCGAAGCCTTCGCGACGACCTCCTTCGCCGGGACCTGGATGATCACGGCCCAAGGCGTGGCGGTGTGACCGAGGGTAATGGCCGCAAAAGCCGTCACCATGCCCCCGGCCGTCTTGACCACTTCCTGGGCCCCCTGCACGGTCTCCAGGTATCCCTCCGACGCATCCCCGAACGCCGCCTTCAAGGGCTTTCCGATGATCCCGGGATTCCCGCTGGCCGCCGCGACCAATCCCTTGTGGCTGACGATGAAGACCTTGCCGGTCTTGTGGAAGATATCTTCCTTATCCACCAGGCTCTCCAGGAAATCCAGCGGCAGGTCAACGCCCGCCAGCCCATAGTGCGTGTCGCCGACCATAACGGGCACGACCAGCGATGTCATCAGCGTAGGCTTTCCCTGCACGGGATAGACGTAGGGCTCGATGATGCACTCCCTCTTCTTCTCCCGGGGCAGGAGATAGTAATCCCCCTTGCGCGCCCCCGTTTCGTTCGGCGTCGCGTCCTCGTACCCCAGCAGGGGTTCCACTATGACATTGCCTTCCCTGTTCCGGCTCCAATAGGGAGTAAACCGGCCGCTCGAGTCGGATCCAGGACTATTCACAAATCTCGCGTCCTTTCCGTCGAAGGCGTCGGGTTCCCAGGCGGTGTAGACGCCCACGAAGTTCGCGTTCCTCTCCAGGGTCGTTCTCAGCATGGAGTCCACGGTTGCACGCGTCAGGCCCACGCGGGCCGACTTGATGGTGGAGAGCGCGTTCGCCAGCGTTCGCGCCGTGTCGAGGGCGCCGCTGATCACGACCGCGATTTCATCGGCATCCTCCTTGGCCATGCTGAAGACGCTCTGCCTCGCGCTGTCGAGGGCGATGGTGCGGGTGGTGATGGACGAGTACGCCACGACGATGCCCAGCGTGCCGAACATGCAGAGTCCGGCCCATAGCAGAATCTTGTTCCTGACAGATCTGCGACGCATAGGTTTCCTCCTCCGATCGGACTAGACTTTGAAGCGCGACGTCTCCGCCTGCAAGAGTTTGAGGCGTGCTACGCAGGTCGTGGGCCTAGAAATGGTGGTCACGTAAGCTCAGAGTGCAGACTTCACCTTTCAAAATCCGCAGGATTCAAGAACACCCGAGGCTACTCAGTTCCGCAGCTTTCGAGCAGGCCCTGGATGGCGGCAGAAACGCCTTCCTTCGAATCAAAAACCGCCGTGCCGACCACCAACACGTTGGCGCCAGCCTCCACCACCAACCGCGCGGTCTGGTTGTTGATGCCGCCATCCACTTCGACTTCGCAATCGAGGCTACGTTCCTGGATGGCGTTGCGGATTTGACGGATTTTGCTGAGCGTTTCGGGGATGAAATCCTGGCCGCCGAATCCCGGGTTCACCGTCATGACCAAAACCAGTTGCACGCTCCCCAGGATTTCAGAGAGCGTGCTCGCCGGAGTAGATGGGTTGATGGCCACGCCGGCTTTCTTCCCCAAGTGGTGGATTTGCTGGATGGCGCGGTGCAGGTGCGGTGTCGCCTCCTGGTGGACGATGATCGTGTCGGCCCCGGCCTTGGCGAACCGCTCGATGAAATCTTCCGGCGGCTCGACCATCAGGTGGGCCTCGATCGTCAGGCGGGTCAGGGGGCGCAGGCTTTCAATTGCCAGCGCGCCGAAGGTGATATTGGGCACAAAGCGGCCGTCCATCACGTCCACCTGAAATCGGTCTACTCCTGCGGCCTCCACCGCCTGGACTTGCTCGCCCAGTCGCGTGAAATCCGCTGAAAGTATAGACGGCGCTATCTTGATCACCCCTCACCTCTTGTAGCAGGACTGAGCTTCCTCGCGGCCGCTTCGTCCAGGAACCAGCTCAAGCTGCCGTTTAACGGTTGGACTCTTTGGGCCGGGAACTGTCCTGGAGGTCCTTCCAGCACCTTGCGCAGGGCTTCCGCCTTGTCAGCTCCCGCCACCATGAAAATCACCTGTGCTGCGGCATTCAGCGCCGGAAAAGTCATGGTCAGACGGCGCAATCCCAGTCTCTCAACGTGATTGGGCCGAACCCACACGGTCTGCTCCTCCAAGGCCGCAGTCCCAGGGAAAAGCGAAGCGGTGTGCCCATCCGGGCCCATGCCAAGAAATACCATATCCAAACGCGGCCAGTCGCCGTCTTGGGGTTGGAGGACGCGGGCAAGTTCATGGGCATAGTCTCGCGCGGCCTGGTCGAGGTCCTCCTGCTCGGCTTGCATGCGATGAAAGTTCTGGCCCGGAATATCGGCGTTATCAAGGAGGGCTTCACGGATCATCCGATAGTTGCTGTCAGGGTGGTCGGGTGGAACGCAGCGTTCATCCACCTGGAACAGATGAGTATTCTTCCATCGAATGCGTCCGGCGAGGGGCGGGCTTCCCAGGATTTGATAGAACAAGCGAGGCGTCAATCCGCCCGAAAGCGCGGCGGAGAAAGTCTGGTTCTCGATGACCTTGAGGCGCGACAGGTCCTCAAAAGCACACACCGCCGCCCAGCTCATCTCCTCAAGGCTGGAAAAAACCTTCACTTCGTGTTTGGCCATGGACGGGATACTCCTCCTCCCTCAATTGTCCATCCTCTTGCAACGCCGGGCCGGCATCACGAGGCGATTATGCGCGCCACTACACTCAGGGCCTCTTCGTAATTCCGGTCCCGAACTCCCAATTTTAGTTCTTCATTCAATATCTCAACTTCATTCAGAACTTCCAAACGCACCGAGCGCCCAATGGGCAGCGAGCCTGGCACTTCGGCCGAGGTCTTCACCACTTTCCCATCCGACCCGCGCGAGAAGGAGAATCTGGCGGCCGAAGGCCCTTCAGATCTCAACTCCATGGTGAAACAAACACCACAGGCGTTGTCAACTGTTTTCAGGTTTCGCTGCACTTTCACCCTGCCGCCCGCGGACTTGAAATAGAAAGTGCGAGGCTGGGCCTCTTCCCGCCTTTCGGACATCAGAAATTCCCATCCCAAGCGGCTGGCCAGCCAGCCCGTCAGCAACAGGGCCTGCGCGCGCTGCGTCACCAGGCGCGCGGAATCCTGCTCGTATTCAATCCTTACCTCCGAGAGGCGGTCCAGGTAGGGCCGTCTATCGGGCGAATCAAAACATTGGGCAATGAGCTCGCGCCAAGGAGTGATGCGGCTCCAGTTCAGGTCAGTCAACTGAATCCTGCCCGCGAACTTATGAAGCCACGCGGCCAGATCCTGCAAATGCGTCCCGCTGGGCGAAAACCGCGCCGTGTCCACGATGACGTGCTGCGTAAGGCGGAGGATCTGGTCGAAATAGGGAGGCGGCGAAAAGCTGCCGGCCCGCCACCAAAGGAAAATCGGCAATCCGGAGACCGTCAGAGGCAGAACCACGCTGGCCAACCCCTGCCCCGCCTCACCCCGAGCGCGAAGGGTAATCTGCTCGCTGCACACCTGTTTTTTGCCCGCCACCGGCAGGTGACAATGCGCGGAAACCCAGGCCTCAAGCCCCGAGGGAGAGGCCTCCGGTTCCAGCATCATGATAATCGCCCGGCAAGGGTTCTGGCGCGTCACCTCGGCAACCAGGTTGTTCACCTCGTCCGCCGCCTCATCGCTCTCCACGTAAATGAGCAGAGTCAACGTGCAGGCACGGGTCACGACATTCTTGGCAGCGGGATCTTCAGCAGCCGACCGCCACAGAGCTGAGAGCTCGGCTTCCAGGTCAGCCATCCCGCCGTGCGGGACCGCCCGGGGCTCGCCCAACCCAATGGGTTCGATTGTTCCTGCCAAGAGCCACTCCCAAAAAGCAGAAATCAGAAACTAGAAAATGGAAATTGGAAACTGGTGGCTCACCACCAACATCTTAGCTCAGGAGCGAAAAGCCATAAGGCCAGTTCAATTCCCTTACGTCCCCGCCTGCTGTCCTCTACTTGCAACCTTCTGCCCTCTATCTTCTACTTTCTGCTTTCTACTTTCTGCCTTCTGCTTTCTGCTTTCTACCTTCTGCCTTCTGCCTTCTGCCTTCTGCTTTCTGCTTTCTGTTCTTCACAGCCTGTGCCAATTGCGGCCGTCTCGCTCGATCAAGGCATCGGCTTCGGCTGGTCCCCATGACCCGGCCTGGTAGGGAGCGAGTCCCTTTGGTCCTTGCTCCCGCCAATGGCCGAGGATCGGGTCCACCAATTCCCAGGAAAGTTCCACAGCATCGCTGCGGTTGAACAGCGTAGCGTCACCCAACATGCAGTCCAGCAGCAGGGTCTCGTAGGCGGTGGGTGGCGGCGCGCCGAATGATTCACCGTAACGAAACTCCATCTGGACCGGGCGGATTTGCATTGTGGCGCCGGGGAGTTTCGCGCAGAATTTCAGCGCAATCCCCTCGTTCGGCTGAAGGTGAACCGAGAGCACGTTTGGCTCGATGCCGTCCGCTCCCGCGCCTCTGAAAAGCAGGTGAGGCACGCGGCGGAACTGGATAGAAATCTCTGAAACGCGCTTCGCCAGCCGCTTGCCCGACCTCAGGTAAAAGGGAACATCTGCCCAGCGCCAGTTGTCAATGTAGAACTTGAGGGCGGCATAAGTCTCCGTGGTCGAGGTGGGGGAAACCTTCGGTTCCGTGCGGTAAGCCGGAACCTTCGTTCCACCCACCCAGCCCTCCGCATATTGGCCCCGCACAGCGAACTCGTCGATCTGGTCAATCGCCAGCGGCCGTATGGCGCGCAGCAGCTTAGCTTTCTCATCGCGCACGGAAGTGGCATCGAAGGTGGACGGAGGTTCCATGGCCACCAAGCTGAGGAGTTGCAGGACATGGTTTTGGATCATATCGCGCACCAAGCCCGCCTCTTCGTAATAAGAACCACGGTTCTCCACTCCCAGGTCTTCGGCCACTGCGAGCTGGACGTGGTCAATGTATCGCCGGTTCCAGAACGGTTCGAAAATCCCGTTGGCATAGCGGAACACTAAGAGGTTCTGGACGGTCTCCTTCCCTAGATAATGGTCGATGCGGTATACCTGCTCTTCCTTGAAAACCTCCGTCACAACTTGGTTCAATTCCCTGGCACTGGAAAGGTCGCGCCCGAAAGGCTTCTCGATGATGATTCGCGTCCAGGATTCTTGGGGAAACTTCGGCTTGGCCAGCCCCACGGCCCCAAGGTGCTTCACAATAACAGGGAAAAAACTGGGCGGCGTGGCAAGGTAGAAGAGACGGTTACCGGACGTGCCCCGTTCCTGGTCAAGCCGATCCAGCAAGGTCTTCAGTTGGTCGTAAGCCGCTGGGTTGCTGAAGTCATCGGCGATGTAATAGATGCCCTTGCCGAAGCTCTCCACAAATGCCTCGCTCTCGGCGGAGAGCTTCAAATACTTCTTAACCGCCTGGCCCATTTCCTCCCGAAAGCTCTCGTCCGTGGCTGGCGTCCGAGCACACCCAATGACGGAAAACCCGGCAGGCAACATACGCTCGCGCGATAGGTAGAAAAGCGCGGGGATAAGCTTTCTTTCCGTCAGGTCGCCGGAAGCCCCAAAGATCACCATGGCGCACGGTTGGGGAGTCCGGTGAATCCGAATCCCCTCCCGCAGAGGATTGCTCAACTTGGTGGTGTCAGCCATGCGAAGATTCTCCGAGCGGTAGGTGGTAGGTGGGGAAGGCGTGGGCAATTTTGGATTTTAGATTTTGGATTTTGGATTGCCCTCACCTACGACCTTCTGCCTTTTGCTTTTGAGGAGCCGCAGGAATTTTGGATTTTAGATTTTGGATTTTGGATTGCCCCCCACCTACCACCTACGGCCTCCTGCGCTACACTCGCTGCCCTCCGTTTTTTCCAGCCCCTAGCCCCCAGCCCCTGTCGCCTGAGACCTGCCATTTCCCCACCTGCTGCCTACTGCCGACTGCTTACTGCCTACTGCCTACTGCCTACTGGATTTTCGCCCTGTCAATCAGCTTGACCGCGCTCTCAACCAGTTCTTCCAACCGCGCCCATTGGGCCAGCACGTCCTTCCCAAGATGCAGCCGAATTACACGCCGCTGCTTGCTCTCAAGTGAACGCAGGTCGCCGAGGGCTTGAGCCTGCTTCAAGATGGAGAAACTGTAGGGCTCCCCGGGAATCGGCAAATCCTGGGCATCGTCGGCGGTAATCTGAATGAACAAGCCGTTGTTGGCGCCGCCCTTGTGGAATTGACCGGTGGAGTGAAGGTATCTGGGACCATATCCGAGGGTCGTCGCCAGATGAGTTGCGTCGCGCAAGCGGGTGCGAATGGACTCGAGAGGAGCGCCGCTCTCAGCCGTGGGCTCAAGATAAGCCAACAATGCCACGTAATCTCCCTCTCGGTGGTGGTTAAGGAAGGCCGCCAAGAAACCCTCCGGTGAATCCGATTCTCGGCCCTGCGCGGCCTGCGCCCCTTCCAGGTTAGCACGTATCTGCGGGTTACAGTAAAGCTGGATGCCATCGGCTTCAAGCGCAGGCGCCTCCTCGCCGAATTTCCCCTGTGACCGGAATTGTTGCAGCAGACGGTTTGTGTTGTCCTTACTCTCCTGGACGTTGGGTTGATCAAATGGGTCAATGTGCAGCAGCGCGCCGGCCGCGGCCGTCGCCACCTCCCAGCGGAAGAACTCCTGGCCCAAATCCAGCTTATCGTGCAGGCTGATTCTGATTACGGGATGACCCACCGCCGCGAGGGCACTGAGCGCCTGCTCGACGCTGCCATCCGCTTCGGATTCCAACTTGAGGTGAACGAAGATCCGGTCTTTGCCATAAACCCCTGGCTCGCCCAGGGCTTCTCCCGCCACCGGCAACAAACCTTTGCCTTCTTTGCCGGTGCTTTCAGCGATGAGCTGCTCCACCCAGTCTGCGAAAGTCTCGATCCCGCGGGAAATCACAAATGTAATCTTGTCGCGCCCACGCCGCGCCGCTTCCGCGAGCGTCGCGCCCAGGACCATGCCGGGATTCTCCTTTGCCGGCACGCACGCTGCGCTGGCGTGAACCATGCGTTCCGCGCGCTCGAGCAGGGTTTGCACATCCACACCGGCCAGAGCCGCAGGCACTATGCCGAAATTCGATAGAGCTGAATAACGCCCACCTATATCAGGAACACCAGGAAAAACGCGCCGGAACTTCCTCTCGTCCGCCAGCTTTTCCAGAGAAGTCCCCCGATCGGTGATAGCAACGAAGTTTTCGCCCGCCCGCTCGCCCTTCAGGGTTCGAACACGCTCGTAGAAATACTTGAAGAAGCTGTTCGGCTCGACCGTCCCCCCGGACTTACTGGAGACGAGGAAGAGAGTATGCGCAAGATCGACGGATTTCTCGATCTGCGCGACGCTGCCGGGAACTGTCGAATCCAGCACGTGGAGCTGGAGAAATCCCGGCGCCGTCCCAAACGTGGCGCGGCAGACATCCGGGCAAAGGCTGCTGCCTCCCATGCCCAGTACGACCGCGTGGGTAAATCCTACAAACTTGACTTCCTGAACAAAACTCAAGAGTCCCTCGAGATGCCCAAGCATCGCGTGAGAAACCCGCAGCCAACCGAGGGCGTTCCGGATCACCCCCTGATGCGCGGGATCATTCTTCCACAACGATGGGTCGCGGTCCCAGAGCCGTTGCGGAAACTTCTGCTCCTCGAGCCTGTCAAGGGTGGCGTCCACGGCCTCCCGAAGGCTGCTCGCTTCAGGGACTACACTCGGCTTTGGCCCCGAGACCAGGACTTGCGCGCGCTTCTCGGCAATGCTGTTGAGGAGCTTTTGATAATCTCTTGCAAAAGCCTCGACCCCTTGCTCCTCGAGCTTTCGGGTAACGGCAGCGAAATCGATGCCCACCTCCGCGAGTTGGGCCATGACTTGGCGGGACTCCGCCAAGCCCTCCTCGATCGTGGCGCGCACTTTGCCGTGATCGCGGAAGCCGTCCAGGGTCGAAGCGGGCATCGTATCGACGGTGTCGGGACCAATCAGTTCCTCGGCATAGAGGATGTCGCGATACTTTGGATTCTTGGTGCTCGTCGAGGCCCAAAGCATCCGCTGTACTCGTGCCCCCTTTTGCGCCAGCGCCTGAAAGCGCGGGCCGGCGAAAATCTCTTTGAACCGCTGATAGGCGAGCTTGGCATTCGCAATGGCTGCCTTGCCGAAGAGCGCCGATATTTTCTCGCGCTCCGCGTCCGTCTTGGCCTCGCGCAGCTTGGCATCCAGTTGCTGGTCAACAAGGGTATCAATGCGGCTCACGAAGAAGCTCGCCACGGAGGCCACACGCTTCAGCGGCTTGCCCTCACGAGCCAACTCCTCGAGCGCTGCAATATAGGCGCTTGCAACCTGCTCGTATCTCGCGAGGGCAAAGAGCAGCGTGATGTTGATGTTGATCCCCTCGCCCAACAGTTGCTGAATGGCAGGCAGCCCCTCCACCGTTCCAGGCACTTTCACCAGCACATTGGGACGGTTCACCGCGCCATACAACCGGCGCGCTTCCTCGATCGTGCCGGCAGTGTCGTGCGCCAGAGTGGGGGAAACCTCGATGCTCACGTAGCCATCCCTGGCATCCGTCGCGTTGTAAGTGGGCAGGAATAAGTTGGCGGCCATCTGGATATCTTCCACCGCCAGAGTTTCGAAAATCTGCGCCGCTTCCCTGCCCTCAGACGCCAGCTTCCGTATGACCCCGTCGTAATCCTTGCTGCCGGCAATGGCCTTTTCAAAAATACTCGGATTGGAAGTGATCCCGGAGAGCCCGTCCTCAGCGATCAAATGCTTCAAATGACCGGAGACCATTTCCCACCGGCGGATGTAGTCGAACCAAACGCTCTGGCCAGCTCGGTTAAGCTGCCTCAATGGATTCTCAGCCATAGAATTTCCTCTCTGCCTCGTTGGGTGGAGACCGCGTCGAAAAAGGGGCTGGGGGCTAAGTTAATTCTTAATTATGAATGGTGAATTCTGAATTCTGAATTGCCCCAGCAGCCAGCACCTTGCCCCCGTTCTTCTGCCTTCTGTCTCCTTTCTTTCTGCTCGTCACTTGTCCCGCCGCGGCGGGTCACTCGTCACTGCTCTGCGGCCCAGCAACTCATGGGCGCGCTGCACAATGTTGGCTGCGGTAAATCCGAATTTCTCCGCCAGCACCTTAGCCGGAGCCGACGCCCCAAACCGCTTCATGCCGATCACATCGCCCTTTGTTCCGACATAGCGCTCCCAACCGAACGGCGACGCAGCCTCAATGGCCAGCCGCGCCGTCACGTCCGGGGGCAGAACCTCGTCGCGATACGATTGCGGCTGCTTTTCGAAAAGGTCCCACGAGGGCATGCTCACCAACCGCGCTGCAACTCCCTCTCCCGTCAGCTTTTCGTAAGCCTCAAGAGCCGAGGCCACTTCGGAGCCCGAAGCAATCAGGATGATCTCCGGAGTCTTCCCTTGGGCATCCGCCAGCACATAAGCGCCTTTGGCCAAGCCTTCCGCCGCTCTAAATTTGCTCCGATCGATGATGGGCAGGCCTTGGCGGGTCAGGCACAGCGCCACCGGTCCGCCGCGATGCTCAATCGCCACCCGCCATGCCACCACCGTCTCGTTCGCGTCGGCAGGTCGAATCAGGCTCAGGTTGGGGATGGCACGTAACGCCGGCAAGTGCTCAATGGGCTGATGAGTAGGCCCGTCCTCGCCGAGGAAGATGCTATCGTGCGTGAAGACGAAGATGGAATGAGCTCCTATCAGCGCCGCCAGACGCAAACTGGGCCGTAGATAATCTGAGAAGATGAAGAACGTCGCGCCATAAGGGATAAGCCCGCTGAGCGCCATGCCATTGGTGATTGCGCCCATGCCATGTTCGCGTACCCCAAAGTGGAAATTGCGCGCGCCATAATTCCCCTTGCTAAAGTCTCCCTCTCCCTTAATCAGCGTGTTCGTCGAGGGAGCAAGGTCGGCCGACCCACCCAGGAGGGTGGGCAGGATAGGCGAGATGGCATTCAGGACTTTCCCGGAAGCTTGGCGGGTAGCCATGGATTTTTCAGCGGAGCTGAATGTGGGAAGCTTGGCGGTCCAACCCTCGGGGAGGTCGCCCTTGACGAAGTGATCCCACTCCGCCGCGAGCTCCGGATAAGCCTTTCGGTACTCCGCCAGTCGCGTCTGCCACGCGGCTTCGGCCTTCTCACCGCGCTCCATGGCTTTGCGGAAGTGGGCAAGCGCTTCGTCGGGGATGTAGAACTTCGGCTCGAGAGGCCAGCCCAAATTCTGCTTGGTCGACTTCACTTCTTCTTCACCCAACGGACTGCCATGCGCCTCCGCCGTGTCCTGCTTGTTAGGGCTGCCGTAGCCAATGTGCGTTCGGATCATGATGATGGAGGGCCGCTCCTTTTCTGCCTGCGCCGCGCGAATGACGCCATCAATCGCCTCCAGATCGTTGCCGTCCGGCAACTGCTGCACGAACCACTCATAAGCCTCGAAACGCTCGGCGCGGTCCTCCGTGAACGCCAGGTGCGTCGAGCCTTCAATCGAGATGTGGTTGTCATCATAGAAGTAGATGATGTTGTTGAGCCCCAGGTGGCCAGCCAGCGAAGCCGCCTCCGAGGCAACCCCTTCCATCAGATCGCCATCGCTGACGATGCCATAGATCTTGTAATTTACGATTTCGTGCTCAGGGCGGTTAAAATGCGCCGCGAGGTACTTCTGCGCGATGGCCATGCCTACAGCGGTCCCGAATCCTTGGCCCAAAGGCCCGGTGGTGGTCTCAATGCCGTCTGCCAGTCGGTATTCAGGATGGCCAGGAGTCCTGCTTCCCCATTGGCGGAACTGCTGAAGCTCGGAGAGCGCGAGGTCATATCCGGTCAAGTGGAGAAGACTGTACAAAAGCATCGAGCCGTGCCCGGCGGAAAGGACGAACCGGTCCCGATTGGGCCAACCAGGTTTGAGGGGATCGTACTGCATGAAACGCGTCCAGAGTACGTAGGCCATGGGCGCGGCGCCCATGGGCATTCCGGGATGACCGGAGTTTGCCTTCTCGACTCCATCTACGGCAAGAAACCGAATGGTGTTAATACACAGTTGATCGAGTTGCGTTGGGTCGAATGACTTGCTTTCTGGGCTCACTGCGGCATTACCATCCAAGGGATTAGTCCTCCTGATTAATAAATAAAGCTGAGTTCAACCCCGGCCAAGAACAATCTAAATCCTAGGGCCCGTTCGTTGCCCTGCAACATATTTAGATGCCAGGATCATTCGGTTGGACTCAGAACAAACAGCCATTATATAACTTTGCGGTAGGGCCGAACACCCTGAACGAGATATTGACTTTCGACCTTCGACTCTCGACTGGTCTTAACCTTGCCGCGCTCGAAGGCACAGCTTCTGATATCCTTTATTCTTACAGCTTGCATTTCAGGAGGCGACCGTGGACAAACGACATCTTGGAATTATCGGACTTGGCGTGATGGGAAAAAACCTGGCCCTGAATGCCCATAGCAAAGGCTTTTCGGTGGCGGGTTTCGACCTGGACATGGAGAAATCGCAGAAGGTCGGAGAGGAAACGGGGGGCATTATTCAGACCACTCGGTCATGGCAGGAGTTCGTGGACGCGCTGGAAACTCCGCGCCGCATCTGGATGATGGTTCCGGCCGGCAAGCCGGTTGATTCCGTCATTGAGACTTTGAAGCCTTACTTGACCCCTGAGGACATCCTGATCGACGGCGGCAACTCTTACTTCAAGGACACCGAGCGGCGCGCGCGGGAACTGGAAGCCTCCGGCCTGCGCTTCTTTGGCATGGGCGTTAGTGGCGGGGAAGAAGGCGCCTTGCACGGGCCGTCCCTGATGCCCGGTGGGTTCGAAGAGTCTTATCGCCACCTTGAACCTCTTCTAACAAAGATGGCCGCCCAGACCAGCGATGGCGCTTGCTGCACCTATCTAGGGCCCGGCGGCGCGGGCCACTACGTGAAGATGGCCCACAACGGCATTGAGTACGGCATCATGCAGACCATCTGCGAAGCCTATGACATTTTCAAGAATGTTCTGGGGCTTTCCGGGCCGGAGATTCGCGACATCTTCGCGGGCTGGAATAGCGGCGACCTGGGCTCCTTCCTTCTGGAGATCAGTATCGTCGTCCTCGGGAAGATCGACCCCGAAACCAACCAACCGCTCGTGGACCTCGTCCTCGATACTGCCGAGCAGAAGGGTACCGGCAAATGGACCGCGCAGGATGCCCTGGATTTGGGCGCACCCGTCCCAACTCTGACGGCTGCCGTGATCGCGCGAATCATCTCAGGAGCTAAAGAGGAGCGCGTTGCGGCATCCGAGATTCTGCGCGGCCCGAGCAAACAATTCTCCGGCGATAAGAAGCAGCTCATCACCCGCGTGCGCGAGGCCTATAAGATCACGGTCATCGGCTGCTACACGCAAGGTTTTGAGCAACTGCGGATCGCCTCGCAAGAGTACAAGTACAACTTGAAGTTCGATGAAATCGCGCGCATCTGGAAGGGTGGCTGCATCGTTCGCTCCAAGCTGCTCGATCCCATTCGCGCCGCTTTCCAGTCCAAGCCTGACTTGAAAAACTTGATGCTGGCGCCGTATGTCAGCAAATTGCTTAACAAAACAGGCCGCAGTCTGCGCAGAGTCGTGAAGATGGCAACCGACTTCGGCACGCCGATTCCGGCATTGAGCAACACGTTGGTTTATATCGACGGCTACCGCTCGAAGCGCCTGCCTGCCAACCTCCTCCAGGCCCAACGCGACTACTTCGGCGCACATACCTACCGTCGCATCGACAAGGAAGGGAAGTTCCACACGGACTGGGACAAGTGAAGTTGTCAGTGGTCAGTTGTCAGTAGTCAGTGGTTACATTAAATGTTGGGGGAGAAGGATCATGGGGAAGACATTGCCGTTACTGTTCATGATACTCGCGCCGGTAAGTGCGGCATTCGCAGCCGACACGGTCCCATTTTTGCCAGACGGAGCTTCCCAGGAGGCCAGAAATAAAGCGATAGCTGGGCGAGTGTTCGAAGAGATTTTCAACCAGGGGAAATTCCAGGTTGCAGAGGAAATCTACGCAAAAGATTTCGTGAACCACGGGCTCCACAGGAATGCCGACCTCCGGGAGGATCAAGCGGCAGCGCGTGCGGAGAAGAAGGCGTTTCCGGATCTCAAAATGACCGTGAACCTGATGGTAGCCGAGGGTGACCTAGTCACGGTGGTATGGACCTTCCTAGGAACGCATACCGGCGCCGGATATTATGGATTACCTCCAACGGGAGTCAAGGTTGAACTACGTGGCATCACAGTTTGGCGTATTGTCGACGGAAAAATTCGTGAGGAGTGGACCTCATTCGATCAACTGCGAGTCTTTCGCCAATTCGTGACACAGTTGAAGTGGCCGCTCATAGGCTTTCTTTCCGCGGCGGTGATTCTTGCATGCGTACTTTGCAGAGTCATCCTAAGACTGAGACGAACTCAGCCTGCAAAGGCAACTTCATAAGTCAGGTATCCATTTTCCGGAGGTTTGTCTATGCCCTTGAAACTTCGCCCCACAACTGATTGCCAACTGGATGTGCTGAGCTTTGGCGAATGTATGATTCGCCTTAGCCCGCCAGGGCACCAGCGCATTGAACTCACGCCCGTTTTCGAGGCCTGGGCGGGCGGTGGAGAGTACAACGTCAGCTACGCCCTGAGCCGGTTAGGCTTGCGAACTGCGTGGGTTTCGCGCCTGGTCGATAATCCCTTAGGTTGGTTCATTCGCAACCACGCGCGGACTTCCGGCATGGACCTCAGCCACGTGGTCTGGGCGCCCTACGACGGCGTCGGCAAGGCGGACCGCATCGGGTTGAACTTTACGGAAGTGGGCATCGGGGTTCGGGGCAGCGTAACCTTGTACGATCGCGGCCACTCCGCTGCGGCTCACATCAAACCCGGCGATATCGATTGGGAGCAAATCTTCAACGGACGCGGTGTGCGGTGGTTTCATACCGGCGGGATCTGCACCGCCCTCAGCGATTCTTCCGCCGCGGTCGTAAAGGAAGCGATGCGGGCCGCCCACGAAGCCGGCACGATTGTCAGCTACGACTTGAACTTTCGCAGCAAACTCTGGTCCAGTGAGAAAGCGATTGCCGTCACCAGCGAGTTGGTCCCCTTCATCGATGTCTTGATCGGAAACGAGGAAGACTTCCAAAAGGTACTGGGGTTCCGGGTAGAAGGCGTGGACGAATCGCTCAAGAAGCTTCCCGTGGAAGGCTACAAAAGCATGGCCGCACGGGTGGTCGAGAAGCATCCGCACATTCAGGCCGTCGGGACAACATTGCGCGAGGTGGTCAGCGGGTTGGTCAACAATTGGTCGGCGATTCTTTACTATGACGGAGGCTTTTATCAGTCTACGCGCTATGAAGGACTCGAGATCGAGGACCGGGTGGGTGGCGGCGACGGCTTTTGCAGCGGCGTCATTTACGGCTTCCTGGCGGGCATGCCACCGCAGGACGCCGTCAATCTCGGCGCCGCCCATGGAGCCCTGCTGCAAAGCACCCGCGGCGACACCAGCATGGTGACGTGGGATGAAGTGAAGCACGTGATGAAGGGGGGCTCAGCAAGGATTAAACGGTAGGACTTCCGGCTGTAACGGCGCTTGGTGAATGCCAGTGCTTCCACCAAGGAAAGCCGGCAGTGATCCCTGGCAATCCGGAACTGGCCGACCGCCGCCACAACTTGGGCTACTTGAGGCGCGGCACGACGGCCACGCGGCCCGTCATGGGCACGTTGTCCGCGCGATTGTACATGAGCCGGCCCTCAGTAACGGTAGCCGGGAGGACATTGCCGCGAAAATCCGGTTCCTGTTTATTCCTCAGTTCACGCAGGTTGATGTACTTGGTCTCATGAGGGATCAGTTTCAAGCGCGTCAGGTTGTATTCAACGCCCTCCGCCTCGATCTTGAAAGCAACGCGGCAGTCCTTGTTTCCCATGTTCGTGAGGAAGACGATGAAGTCGGTCTCATCATCAAAACTCCAATACGAGGCCAGCGAGCCCACGTAACCATTTCCTTCATTGTCCAGCGGGATCGGATTTACCTTGGCATTGTTTTCATTTACCGCCGTGAGTTGCCCAATGACCGAGCCCGGCGGGCCATTGTACTGAACACGCAGCGAACAATAAGGCAACGGCAGGGGGAGATAGTTGTAGTAGGAATCCAGCCGGATATCCTTCGTTGTAAACCCCGGCAGCTTGAGGGGCGGAAGCGGGACGAGCCGGGGACCTTCGTCGCCGGGAAACTCGACGGTCAGGGTGATGGTCTGTTCGGAATCGAGCTGATTGCGCAGGTAGAGGTGGGGCGTAAAGTTGCCGTCCTTGATGTCGGCGAAAGGAGAATCCGCGCTGGGCGGGCCTATAGGTACTCCGGTTGCATGCAGGGCGCTGGCAGCCTGCAACTGAGGCAGAGGAAACAGCACTCCGGTCTGCTGGCCCAATTCCGCATCGGTGATGTACCCCTGAGCGATGAGCGCTTTGGTGACCCCGCGTGGGATTATGCTTAATCCTCCAAGGGGCGCTTTGTACGCGGTCAGGTTCATGCCATTGAGCAGCTCGGTGACTGAAAGCCTCTTCATCTGGTAAGGACCAAACTGCAGGGGGGCCAGCTTGTGCCGCTTGCCGGCGAATTCCAGGTAGAGGTCGGCCACCATCGCGCGGGGCGTGATGTTGCTGACGCGCAACGCCACGTCGCGCGTCCCGCCCAAGTCCCACCAGAGCGTGTCCAGTTCTACAGGGGCCATGTTCTGGCCGTACTCCCCCGAACTCCACACCGGCCCGATGTTCCAGCTCTCGTGCGGTCCTTCGACGCTCATTCGCCCACCCAGCGGATTGCCCTTCCCCTTGAAATGGATGGACAGCGTCCCCTCCAGGAAATCGCCGCGCCAATCCACATTCAGATCATTCAGCAGCTTCTTGACATCAATATCCACTTCTTCCGTGGGCTGGATAGTCATGGGCGCGGAGGCGACCGTCTGCCCCGACTGGCTGTGGATGGCAACCGTGAATTCGATGGGCCGCGGCGCGCGGTCCATCAGGCTCAACACCGACTCCGTGCCTTCGCGCAACGAATAATAGGGATAGACGAGTTCGCGCGGAGTGTTCTCATCCGGCGGCTTCGGAGTAGTCTGTGGGGCGACTTCCTCGGATGGCTGGCCCGATGTCTGGGCGGGAAGAATCGCGGGCATAAGAACCAGCAAAGCAGCCGCACTCAGCATAGTTGCTCGCCAGGGCATGAGTCCTCCGCCAACACGATCCGTCAGGTCTGCACAGAATTATAACCCAAGGCCGAGAGAGGTAGTCCCAAAACTTGGTTTCGCGGGTTTTGGAGAGTGCAGAGGCCGTAGTGCAGACGTGTTCTTTAGGTCGGCGTCTCTTGCTGGATTTTGAGCTGAAAAGCGGTTCCTGGAAACCCAGCAAAAGACTGAGACCGACGCAACAGGTCCGCGTTACCCACTGAGAAAAGCCGGCCGTGGTGAACCTCCGCTGCGTGGAAAGCGGGGTTAGAGCAAATATCCGCAACTGCGTTCTGTAAACCTCGATAAGGCGAGATCGCTATCGGCTCACCTGCATCCTCCATCGCCCGGCGACCTCAGCCCTTTTGACTCCCCGAACGATGTGACTCTAAAATGTGTCACATGATGACAGCTACGGTTAGAGACCTCCGTTACCGCTTCGCGGAAATCGAGACGCGGTTGCGCGGCGGTGAAGAGATCGAAATTCGCAAACGCAAGCAGGTCATTGCCCGACTGGTTCCGGTCCGGCCGAAACCAGGAGCATACCCCGACTTCGCCGCGCGGCAGAGGAAGATTTTTGGAGACAAGATCATCTCCAGAACCGGCGCCGAGCTCGTGGGCTCGGATCGAGACCGCTATTGAACGCTTACGCTGACACAATCCTTCCACCCATGTGGCGCTCATCTGGTATAACTATTCGGTTTGGGAGAAAGAATTCCAGATGTTCCTTTGAGGGCACTTTAATGAAAACATCCCTGATGATGGGTGTAACTCTGTTTCTGGTATTAGGGGGCAAAGTGGCAGAAGCGAAACGTCCAATGACTTTCGACGATTTGATGAAGGTGCAAAGAATTTCCGATCCACAAGTTTCTCCTGACGGGCGCTGGATCGCCTACGCGCAGGGCGCGGTCGATTTCGAGGCCAATAAAGTCGTCAAACACATCTGGCTGATTCGCGCCGAAGGCGGTGAGCCGAAACAACTGACCACCGGCAACGGCTCCGATTCGCGGCCGCGCTGGTCGCCGGATGGCGAATCCATCGCGTTCATATCGGCACGCGGCGGCAAGGCGCAGGTGTGGATCATTCCCGTGCATGGCGGTGAGGCGCGCCAGCTCACGAGCATCTCGACCGAAGCGGACGGCGTGACCTGGGCAAAAAAGGGCGATGCGCTGCTGTTCACCTCTCAGGTCTATCCCGACTGCGCCGACGATGCGTGCAACAAGAAGCGCCTGGAAGAAGCTGAAAAGAGCAAGGTGAAAGCGCGGATCATTGATGAGCTTTTGTTCCGGCATTGGGATGATTGGCGCGAGGGCAAGTACACGCACTTGTTCACCGTCTCCGCCCAGGGCGGGACGCCGCGCGACTTGACGCCGGGCGCGGTGGACTCTCCCACCTGGTTCCTCGGCGCGCCCGATGGTTACGATATCTCGCCGGATGGGACGGAGGTCTGCTTCACCTCCAACCGCTCGGGCGGCTCACGCATCGCCTGGAGTACCAACAACGATCTCTTCCTCGTCAGCACCCACGGTGGTGAAGCGAGGAACATCACCAAAGATAATCCCGGCTCCGATGCTTCACCGCAGTACTCACCTGACGGGCGCTACATCGCCTACACGTCGCAGGCGCGCGATGGCTATGAATCCGACCTGCTGCGCCTGCGCGTTTACGACCGGCAAACCGGAAGCATCAAGGACCTGACCACAGGCTTCGATCAATGGGTGTCGAGTTTCGCGTGGGCCCCGGACAGCGACACAATCTATTTCACCGCGCCCGAACGCGGCCAGCAGCCGGTGTTCAAGACTTGCGTCAGCAAGCCCAAGGTCGAGAAAGTTCTGGGTGGAATGAACGATGATTTACAGGTCACCCCAGACGGCAATTCATTGGTGCTGACCCGCAGCAGCCTGACGCAACCTGCCGAGATCTTTCGCGTCCCGGCATCCGGCGGAACGCCCCTGCCACTGACCAGTGCGAATGCCGCACTCCTCGCCGAACTCGATCTGAACCCCGCCGAATCCGTAGCCACCCAGGGAGCGCTGGGGGCGGAAATTCAAAGTCTGCTTGTTAAGCCGCCGGCATTCGATCCCAATAAGAAATACCCCGCCATCGTCCTGGTTCATGGCGGGCCGCAAAGCGCCTGGGAAGACGCCTGGAGCTACCGCTGGAATGCCCAGATGTTCGCCTCGCACGGCTACGTGGTGATAATGACCAATTTCCACGGCTCCACCGGATACGGCCAAAAGTTCGTAGAGGAGATTTCGGGTGACTGGGGTGGCGCCTGCTACCAAGACGTGATGAAGGCCACGGACTACCTCGAATCGCTGCCCTACGTGGATAGGACTCGCATCGGCGCGGCGGGCGCCTCCTTCGGCGGGTACATGATCAACTGGATCGCCGGGCATACAAACCGCTTCAAGGCGCTGGTCTCTCACGACGGCGTCTACGACTCACGCAGTATGTACGGTGAAACCGAGGAAATCTGGTTCGATGAGTGGGAACACCAGGGGCCGCCCTGGACGAAGCGGGAAGCCTACGAGAAATCATCGCCATCCAATCACGTGCAAAACATTCAGACGCCCATGCTGCTTGTCCAGGGCGCTCTCGATTTTCGCATTCCGGAGGGCCAGGCTATTCAACTCTTCACATCATTGCAGCGGCGCGGCGTGCCCTCGCGGCTGTTCTACTTCCCCGACGAAGGCCACTGGGTCCTGAAACCGCAGAATAGCCAGCTTTGGTACAAGACGGTGCTTGAGTGGTTGGATAAGTATGTGAAGTGAACACGAGTCAACAGTCGACAGTCAACAGTCGACAGAGTTAGTGTCTCAATTTGCCCGAGGCAGGGCGTGTCGCATCATGTACAATCCCTATCAGGCTGGAGGTCCCAATGGAACCCTCGGTTATAGTCGGAATCGTCCAAACTCTGGTCTTGGCTGGCACCATTTTTGTTATCTGGAAACAAATGTCTACAGCAAGAAATGCCCAACGTGCTTGGGTAATGGTGGAAATTGAGCACAACGCCAAGAAATGGGCGGATGGGGAGGTTCACGTACTGGAAGGTAGCGGTACAGGTGGGGACACTACCACATTTTACGCGGTTTTGGTTTGTAGAAATGAGGGCAGCAGTCCAGGTTGGATTGATGAAAAGCGGGTTAAATTTGAGATTGTAAGCTCTCTACCTCCTCGGCCAAATCTTGAATGTGCTCAATTTGTTCAAGCCGGACCAATACCAATTGGTACGGGCCAAGCTCTCCCACCTACGGATATTTTGCCCTTTGAACCAGTAGCTATGGGTCGTCAGGAACACGGTAAATTGACCGTGGTTTATGGGGTTGTGAAATATCGGGATATCTTCGATAAACGCCGCGAGACGACATTTGCCTACAGAATCCTCAACGGCGAACTTAGGCGTTTGGAAGGCTATCCCGAGTACAACAAGAACACATAGCAGCCCTATGGAAATCCAAATTAGGATACTACCGTCAACTGTCAACAGTTGACGGCCCCGACTATTATTCGGCATCGGAAAGGGGGGTTAATGCAGCACTTTAGGGAGCTCAAGGTTTGGCAGAAAAGTCATGCGCTCGTTCTGAATCTGTACCGGCTGACCACACGTTTTCCGGGCGAGGAGCGCTACGGCCTGACATCGCAGCTCCGCCGCGCAGCAGTCTCGGTCCCGACCAATATAGCCGAGGGCACCAAGCGGCGGGGCAAGCTGGACTACGCCCGCTTCCTCAACATTGCCGAGGGCTCCTTGTCGGAGACGGAGTACCTCGTAGTGCTTAGCTGCGATCTGGGTTACTTGCAGAAACAGGAAACTGAAAAACCACTTTCCGAAATTTCGGAAATTGCTCGCATGCTTTACGCCCTGCGTTGTAAAGTGGAAGCGAGTTCGGATTGAGTTTTCACAGCAAAGGGGGGGACTGTCGACTGTTGACTGTCAACTGTAGACTGGTGTACTCATGACCAAAGACGAAATCATTCGCAAAAAACAGGAATACATCTTCAACTGTGTCACAACCTACTTCAAAGACCCGCTGGTGATTGACCATGCCAAGGGGCAATACGTTTGGGACCTCGACGGGAAGCAATATCTCGACTTCCTGGGCGGGATCGTCACCATCAGCGTCGGGCACTCGAATCCCAAGGTGACAGAGAAGATCAAGGAGCAAATCGATCGTGTCCAGCACACCTCGACGCTCTTCCCCACCGAGGCCATCGTGGCCCTGGCGGAAAAGGTTGCACAAATTGCCCCGGGCAAATTGAAGAAGAGTTATTTCACCAACAGCGGCACCGAGGCCAATGAAGTGGCCATCATGGCGGCGCGCATGTACACGGGGAATTATGAAATTCTGGCGCTGCGCCACGGTTATAGCGGGCACTCGCAACTGGCCAAGTCGCTTACCGGGCTGTACACTTATCGTAAAGCCGGCGTCATACCGTATGGCGTGGTGCAGGCCCCGGGCCCTTACTGCTACCGCTGCCCTTACCGGCTCACTTACCCAAGCTGCGATCTGCACTGCGCCAAGGACATCGAAGAGGTCATCAAGACCTCGACCAGCGGCCAGATCGCCGGCATGATTGCCGAAACCATTCAAGGCCTGGGCGGATTCATCGTTCCGCCGCCGGGCTATTTCAAGATTGTCGCCAACATCGTGCGCAATTACGGCGGGCTTTTCATTGCTGACGAAGTTCAGGCGGCGTGGGGCCGCACCGGAAAGAAATGGTGGGGCATCGAGCACTGGGAGGTCGAGCCGGACATCATCACCTCCGCAAAGGGCATGGCTAACGGCGTGCCCATCGGCTTGACGCTCACCCGGCCCGAGATTGCCGATGCCTACAGGGGCCTCACGATTTCAACTTTCGGCGGCAATCCCGTTACCTGCGTGGCGGCCAAGGCCACCATCGACCTGATCGAGGAAGAGCGGCTGATGGATAATGCCCAGGAAGTGGGCAATCACTTCCGCCAGGGCCTCGAAGCTCTGAAAGAGAAGCACACCATCATCGGCGATGTGCGCGGCATGGGGTTGATGCAAGGCATCGAATTAGTGAAAGATCGCCAGACCAAGGCGCCGGCGGCAGAAGCCACAAACCTGGTCATGGAACGCGCGCGTGTCAATGGCTTGCTTGTGGGCAAGGGCGGGCTCTACGGAAACGTGATTCGCATGTCGCCGCCACTGAACATCTCCAGGAGTGACATCGAAGCGGCTCTCACCGCACTCGACAAAAGCCTGGCGGAAGTTAAGGGCTAGTCGAGGAGTCGAGGGTCGAGAAGTCGAAATTCCTTGATCCTCGACTCTCGACTCTCGACTCCTTGACTACGGTTCCGGCAGGCCATCTTCGACGAGGCTGTCAATGTAAAGTTGGATAGCTTCGCGGATGTTCCGGGTACCTTTTGTTCTGCTGTCAATCAGCAATCGGCAATCGAAAATCGGCAATTCCAGAGGGCTTATGAACGGCATACCGGTTTTACACGTCGAAGCGGACTGCATCGCGCGCGCCTGGGAAGAATCGCTGCTGTTGCTCTACAAGTGCGGGTGCGATCTCAAGACGCAGTACGACAAGCCTGACGACCCACCCAGCAAAGACGCCACGATGCTCATTACGATCACCGAGACGCTCAAGGAGCCGATGATCCACAAGGACTTCCCCGGCGGGCCCGAAGACTTGCAGGAATACGTGATGGAAGTCTGCGAGGGCATCAAGGATCATCTGGTGCGCGACACCCGTGACCCGGGTGATACTCGCTGGGAGTACACCTACCACCAGCGGCTCTTTGCTTATCAGGTTCCAACCCTCCAACCCTACGACCAGATTGAAACCCTGTGCGTAAAGCTTGCGAAAACCCCCTACACCCGGCGCGCGCAGGCAGTGACCTGGAAGGTTTGGGAGGACAATGACTGCTACGACCCCGCATGTATGCAAAGCATCTGGTGCCGAATTACGGAAGAAGACGGCGAGCTGTTCCTCAGCATGAATGTGCGCTTCCGCTCGAACGATGCTTACAAGGCGGCATTCATGAACATCTTCGCCCTCGTGCAACTTCAACAGAGAATCGCCAGGCGGGTTTCAGAGCTTTCGGGAAGAACTGTCAAAGTGGGGCGTTACTGCCACTTGGCCGACAGCTATCACCTTTACGGCTCCTATTTCCAGGAGTTTGAATCTCGTTTCCTGGCCGCACTCCAGAAGCGCACCTTCGAACAACGCACCCTGCGCTACCAGGACTGGCGCGAGATCATGGAGAGCGCGCGCCCGGCAATCCTTGAAAAAGCCCGGCAGATGGGAAGGTAGTTAGTCATCAGTTGTCAGTCGTCAGTCGTCAGTTGTCAGTTGTCCGTGGACAGTGGTCCGTGGACTTGTGAAATTGGCCGCATCTCGGGACCCTGTCATTCTGAGCGAAGCGAAGAATCCCCCTCGGCATGGGGGATCGGTTAGCCGCTCATCCCTGGTGACGCCTGATATCCGAAGTCTACTTTTCCAGGCTTGACCCAAGCCTAGTTCTTAGACCCTCAACCAGGCTTGTATTCGGGGACTTTCTCACTGGGCTGGAAAAGCGCTCCTACTGACGCGGAGAGCGTTTGAGCGAGCGACTTTTGAATTTCGAGAAGGTCTCGCTTCACGAAGCCCTCGCTTTGGACTGCAATGGAACCATCCGGCGCGATGAGGAATATCGAAGGGACCTCTTCGAGTCCGTATTGCCGCGAGAGTTTGTAAGGATAATCATCAATGAGGATGGGGAAAGTCACAGAGTACTCTCCAGCGAAGCGCTCGCTGTCCCTGACTCCGTCCTGCGAGATTCCCCAGATTTGCACTCCGCTGGAGCGCAGTTGCTGGTAAAGCCTCTCCAGAAAAGGGAAAGTGTACTGGCAGATGGGGCAAGCTACCTTGAAGAAAGCGGCAAGGACAGGACCATGCTTCAGCCCCTCCTGCAACGAGTACTTCTTGCCGTCAAGGGCGATCAAGCCGAAGTGAGGGGCTGATTTGCCAGCGTTGAGCACAGACATGGGTTTCCTCCCAGAGTACACCCCGGAATTGTAACAGAACCCTCAAACAGCGTGGCAGACGGGTTAGTCCGCGTTTCTGACCACGGGTCTGGAAGGGCGGGGCTTCACAGGCTGCGGAAAAACCCCTCCAAGCTGTCATTCCGAGTGGAGCGAGGAATCTCGCTCTGAGTATTTTCAACGCAGTGCGAGATTCCTCGTCGTCCCGATCAGATCGGGACTCCTCGGAATGACAGGCCAAACGGGTTTTTCCGCAGCCTGTTCAGCCCCGCCGTTACAAGGCCTTCCTGATTATTCCAGTGTCCCGCGCCCCATGCTATTCGTCCTTCAGCGTCCGCTCCATAAGCTTGCAGATGGCTTCACGGGGAGTGACTTGGCCTTCGAGGATTCGGTGGACCTGCGTTGTGATCGGCATTTCGACCCCGTACCGTTCTGCCAGGGCCACCGTGGCATAAGTTGTCTTGACGCCTTCCGCCACCATGCGCATGGAGCCGATAATCTCCGGAAGCTTGCGCCCTCTGCCCAACTCAACCCCTACCGTGCGGTTGCGGCTGAGGTCCCCCGTGCAGGTAAGGACGAGGTCTCCCATACCCGCGAGTCCTGCAAGGGTCTCGCGCTTGGCGCCGCAGGCGCAGGCGAGACGCGATATCTCCGCGAGGCCGCGCGTAATGAGCGCCGCAGCAGGGTTGTGTCCAAGCCCTAGTCCAGCGATGACCCCGGCAGCGATGGCGATGATGTTCTTGACCGCCCCGCCGATTTCCACCCCAACCACATCGGTCGAGGTATAGATCCTTAGCGTCCGTGACGAGAACTCTTTCTGTACCAACTGAGCCACTTCGCGGTCCTGGGAGGCCACGACCACCGCCGTGGGATCACCTCTCACAACCTCTTGGGCGAAGCTGGGGCCGGAGAGTGCGCAGAGTCTCGGGGCAAACCGCCGCCCGACTACACTTTGTATGAGCTCGCTCATGCGCATCAGGCGGTCCACGTCGATGCCCTTGGTGGCGCTCACAAAGAGCATCTCCGGCCGGAGATGATTGAGCATCCGTTCGTACAGGGGGTAGCACACATGCGAGGGCATCACCGTCAAAACGATCTCGGCCTGCTCAAGCGCCTCGCCTAAATCGTTCGTAACCGCGATACTCTGCGGAAGCTTCACCCCGGGCATGAAGAGCGCATTCTCATGCTGGGCACGAATGCTCTCGACGACCTCTGGCTCATAGGCCCACAACGCGGCCGCATGGCCGGTCTTGGCGAGCGTGGCCGCCAATGCCGTGCCCCAATTCCCAGCGCCGATGACAGCAATTCTCTTCATCGTGAAGTCGTCAGTTCTCAGTCGTCAGTGGTCAGTTCACAGCCTTCAGCCGTCAGCTCTCAGCCTTCCTACTATTTAGATCCCACTGCCTTCTGCCTTCTGCTTACTGCCCACTGCCTACTGCTTTCTTCCGTCCCAGCTTGTTCTCCGTCCCCTTGAGCAGCCGGGCGATGTTCGCATGGTGGCGCGCAATGATGATCACGGCTGCCCCTGCGGCGCCAAGAACCACCTGGATCGGTGGATGCTTCATAAGATGGACCAGGACGGGGAAAGCCGCGGTGGCGACAATTGAGCCGAGCGAAATGTAGCGCCAGATCGCAACCATGACCGCGAAGATCACTAGCACGAGGACAACCTGCAAAGGGGCGAGGGCAATGAATACGCCAACTCCGGTTGCCACGCCTTTGCCACCGCGAAATTTCAACCAAACCGGGAAGCAGTGGCCGAGGACCGCGGCAAATGCTGCTGCCGCCACCCAGGTGGGATTTTCCAACGTCATCTTTGAAGCAAGCAGGACAGCCAGCAGTCCTTTTCCGGCGTCAAGGATGAAGGTGGCGACGAACCCCACGATTCCGAGGTTCCGCATGACGTTGGTGGCGCCGATGGAGCCGCTACCCGTCGCGCGAATGTCGATCCCGCGCTGCCAGTGAACGATGAGGTAGCCGAACGGAATCGAACCCAGTATGTACGCGATTAGAGTTGTGAGCGGGCCGATCATTTTTTAGCGCTCAGCTATCCCGCCGCGGCGGGTCATCACTCAGCTAGGTGTCAGAAGTCAGAATCCGCAGCCCTTCTCACCACCCCCTTCCCCCTCCTCGGAGAGGAGGGGAGTTGGTGGGCTGCCTCCCCTACTTGGCAAGGGGAGGGCAGGGGTGGTTCTGATGTCTGAAATGGCGCACGGCTTCTCCTGTCTACTGACGTCTGTGTTCTGACTTCTGTCTTCTGACTCCTGACTCCTGCTTCTTCACGGGAATCGTTCCACCTTCCGATATTCTGCGCCTTGCGGCGAGAGTTTACTTTCAAACAGGAAAAACTCTGAGACCTCGAAGTTTCCCAGCTCCTGTTCACCTTGTTGGGTGAGGAGCGCCTGGAGGGCCGGCTGTGGTTGCGGCACTCTGAACCGTGCCAGCGTCAAGTGCGGTCGGAAGGCGCGCGGCTCGCGGGCGAAGCCGATCTTGCGCATAGCTTCTTCGACTTGCTCGGCGAGTCGGCTGAGACTGGCCGGCGCCTCCACTCCTGCCCAGAACACTCGCGGACGCCGAGCGTCCGGGAAGAAACCAAGACCCTTCACTCCGATTGCGAAGCCTTCGAATCGGCCCAGATTCTTCAGGCTTTCAGATACTTCCTTAACCTTCGCATCGGAAATCTCACCCAGGAACTTAAGAGTCAGATGGATCCCCTCCGGTTGGGTCCAGCGCGCGTCGGGAGAGACGGAACGGAAGGAAGCCTGTGTACGGCGCAATGCCGTACGGACTCTTTCAGGTAGGTCGATGGCGATAAAAGCACGCATCTTTAAACGGTAGGTGGTAGATAGTAGGTGGTAGGTGGGGAAAGATTCCCACCTTCCGACCCCTAAGATGCTGAAAAACCAGTTTAGCCTGTCATTCCGAGGAGTCCCGATCTGATCGGGGCGACGAGGAATCTCGCAAGTCGTTGGCTGGCAGAGCGAGATTCCTCGCTTCGCTCGGAATGACAACGTACGCAAACGTTGTTCAGCATCCGAGTAGCCCCTAGCCCCTGATCCTCCTGCGGATCATTTCCAGAGCCATTTGGGTAGCCCACAGGCGGACTCTTTCGCGATTGCCGGGGAAGCGGAATTCACGAACCTGTGTCCCCCGCTCATCGGCAAGACCGATAAAGACCAAGCCCACAGGCTTTTCACGGGAGCCGCCCGTCGGGCCGGCGATTCCCGTGATGCCCACTCCGAGGGATGCGCCCGTTCGCGCGCGGATGCCTTCTGCCATAGCCTGAGCGACAGGCTGAGAAACGGCTCCGTGCTCCTCAATCAGGGTTGTTGGCACACCCGCCAAACTGGTCTTCAGGGCATTGCAATAACAGATCGCGCCGCCCAGGAAGAAGTTGGAACTGCCGGAGTTCCGCGTGAGCCGCTCCGCCAGCAGGCCGCCGCTGCAACTCTCCGCCACGGCCACAGTTTTCTGGCGCATCACCAGGTACATCCCCACAACTTCCTCCAGCGATTCCCCGTGCGTGGAGAAGATGTATTCCCCCAGCGCAAGTTCGAGCTGGTCGCCCAATTCTGCCAACCTCGCCTCAGCTTCCTGGTCGGTCGCGGCGCGGGCGCGCAGATGGATTTCGATGGCGCCCGGCTTGGCCAGAATCGTGGTGGTGGGATTCTGATATGCCCCGTAAATCGCTGCCGCCCGTTTATCGACTTCGGATTCGGGAAGGCCCACAACCTTGTAAACGCGAGTCTTGATCCTCTGCTCCGTTGAGGCCTGCGCCAGCCGAGGCACGCACGCGGCATCGAACATTGCCTCCAACTCGCCCGGCGGGCCGGGCAGAAGCACGACGATCTTGTGATCGTGTTCAATCCAGATGCCGGGCGCAGTTCCATTATTGTTTTCGAGCCATACGGCCCCTTCGGGGACCATCGCCTGCCGCAGGTTGTTTTCCGCCATCGGCCGTGCGAAGCGGGCAAGGCGTTCCTGAATTTGCCGGCGGATTTCGGGGACCTCGCGCAAGGGTCGGCGGAGAACTCCTGACACCACCCCTCGCGTGAGATCATCTTCGGTGGGGCCGAGGCCACCCGTCAGGATGATCAATGGAGAGCGGGAGAGCGCTTCCCTGAGGGCAGTCGCCAGATCATCGGCACGATCTCCCACAACCGTCTTGAAGCGTACCTCAATCCCCAGCGAGTTTAGCCGCTCAGTGAGAAAGAGAGAATTCGTGTCCTGATAAAGGGGGGTCAATAGCTCTGAGCCGACGGCAATAATCTCAGCATCCATAAATGAATAGGATTCACGATTCAGGATTCAGGATTCAGCAAGCACTAGCCAGCACTACCTTCCCGACAGAATTCTGGCTTTTTCGTGCAGAGTCTTTTTCGTCACCTTCCTTACAACCTCTATTAATAAGGCGAGCGTGGCATCCTGAAAAGTGGCCAATTCTTAGCTCGGGCCTCTCATTGCGTCTTCTGACCCCTGACTCCTGAATCCTGAATCCTCAGTCCTAGCTCGTCACTCGTCACTTATCACTTGTCACTGAATTAACGGCTTGCCCTCGATGCCGACGGTTAGTTGGATCAAGGAATTGTTGGTGGCGACCATCATTGACTGCTGGCGTGTGAAGGCTAGCCCCACAATGCCGTAACCCGACACCATGCGTTCCACTTTAGCGCCGGGCGTGATGCGCACAATCCCCCGCTGACCGGCCAGCGAGGCCGCAACGTAAAGGTTACCCTCAACATCGAAGGCCAATCCCTGTGGGCGTCCCAGCCCGCGGTAGAACGAAGTTACTTCGCCGGCTGGGGTGATGCGAAACACGTGGTCGAAGCTGGAAATGGTCGGGCCAGTAAGGTAAAGGTTGCCTTCGGGGCCAAAAGCCAGATGATACGCCGCCATGCTGGGCTCGATGGTCGCAAAGACAAAAATCTGCCGGTCACGACTGATCTTGAATACCGTGCCCGTCCGGTCGCCCACGTACAAGTTCTCATCGCAGTCGAAGGCAATCCCGGTGGCGACTCCCATGCCTTCGGCGTAAATCTCGCGCTGGCTGTCCGGACTGACTTTGTAAATTGTGCCTTCCATACGGCTGGAAACATAAAGATAACCGGCGCGATCGAAGGCCAGCCCCGTGGGGTTCACCAGATCATTGAGGAAGGGGCGAACGACCTGCTGCCGGTCGATCTTAAACACGGAAACGGGAACCTTCTGCCCACGGCTGCCGCTAAAAGTGGTGAAAGTATTCCCGGCTGAATCGATGGCAGGATTGGCGACAGGGTGCAGGTTATCGGCGATGGTGACGCCCACCGCTACAGAGGCAGGCGCGCTGACCGCAACTCCCGTGTCCACAGTTACGTCACCGCTGGATACGCCTTCGGGGACGCGCACCACAAGCCGGTTGGGAGAGCTGAGGAGCAGGCTTCCAGGCTGATCGCCAAACCGCACTTGGGGCCTGCCGCGACCGTTTCGAGTGAGTCCCCGGCCCGAGATGGAGATTTCACCGCCGGGAATCGCCGCAGGCGGAGTAACACGTTCTATCAACGGTTTATTCGTGGCAGATCCTTTCTTCGCAGCAGGGGAATCGGGTTTGTCTGATTTCTTCCACAAGCTCATTTGATAAAGTGTCCCAAAATTACAAGCACAATCAGGCTATAAAGACCCGCGACCACGTCATCCATCATGATACCCCAACCGCCGGGAAGTCGCTCGGCCTGCCGTGCCGGAAAAGGTTTTACGATGTCGAAGGCGCGGAATAGGATGAAACCGACAATCAACCCAATCCACGCGATCCTGGGTGTGGCGACGAAAGTAATAATCTGGCCGACCACCTCATCAATTACCACCTGGCCAGGGTCAACACGTCCAAATACCTTCTCGGCTTTCCCTGCCGACCAAACTCCGACAAGGAAGAGCAGGCCCGCGAAAGCCACCAAGGACACGGCCAACCACAAAGGCCTGAGTGAAGTCTGGCGAAAAGCGATTACCAGAGCCAAGCCCAGTGCCGATCCGGCGGTCCCCGGCGCTACGGGAAAGTAGCCAGACCCCAAACCGGTTGCGATCCAGATGGAGAGACTGCGGCGTTCTTTAACCACTCTCCCCCTTTTCGTCCTGCTCCGCCTCTTCGGTGGGGCGGTTCTTGTCCTGCCTTTCCACAGGGGTCGAAATCCGATAGCGGTCAGACAGCCAGTGGTCCAGATCGATCAGTTGGCAACGCTCGCTGCAAAAGGGCCGACAAGGGTTACCCGCCCAGGGAACGTCTTTGTGGCAAATGGGACATCGCATGGCTAAGGATTAGGCGCAAGCCGGCATCGCCGCCGATTGAATCTGGACCAGTCGTGACCCCACAGGAGGCGGCGAGTTCGGAGCTACCCGCTCAGCAAAGTTTCGTGCCTCCAGGCGCGATACCAGATCGTAGTCCCCCGCTGCCGTGATGGTGGCCCAGCGGAATTCCCCGGGGCTGGGTTCCGCCCCCTCAAAATCGTTGATCAATACCTGACCATCAATTCCAGGGGCTTGCGATTCCAGCCTGCCCCGGAAGAGCAATTCTGTTTCCTCCGAGCGGCCCTCCACAAGGACCGGAAAGGAGCGGCCGACTCTCTGCCGCAGCTTGCGTCGTGAAATCTTGCGCTGCAAGGCCATGAGTCTTCGCTTGCGACGGCCCGCAACAGCCGCTGGAACCTGGCCGGGCAGCGCATAGCTCGAGCTTGTTTCTTCGTTCGAATAAAGGAACACACCCAGGTGGTCAAATTGTGCTGCCTCGACAAAGCTCAGCAAAAGCTTGAAATCCTCTTCCGTTTCACCCGGGAAGCCCACGATCAGAGACGTGCGCAATGTAACGCCCGGTATGGCGGCGCGAATTCTTTCCATCAAGCGCAGGAAGTGTTCGCCGCTGGAACCGCGCCGCATCAACTTCAGCACCTGCGCACTCGCGTGCTGAAGCGGCAGGTCGATATACTTCGCCACCTTCGCCGTTTCCGCCACGGCCGCAATCAGCGCCTCGGTCAAACGATTGGGGTAGCAATAAAGAAACCGCACCCAAACGAGCTCAGGGATCTTGCCGAGTTCGCGCAAAAGAGACGCCAGACCGTCGCGCAGCCCCAGATCCTCACCGTAACTCGTTGTGTCCTGGCCGACGATGGTCAACTCCCCCACGCCTTGTCGGGCCAGGTTTTCCGCTTCGCGCACCACCGAGGCGAACCTCCGGGAACGGAACCTGCCTCGCATCTGCGGAATCACACAGAAAGAACAAGGATGCTCACAACCTTCAGCGATCTTCAGATAGGCGGAATAAGACGGAGTGGCGAGGACTCGGGGCGTGAGTTCGTGGTAAAGGTAGGGCTCGGCGGAGCCCTCGAGGCTGCGAGCTTTGCGATCCTCCCCGCAAGCTTCCAGGACCCGCTCGAGTTCATTGGTCCCGATAACAAAATCCACTTCGGGGATCTCTTTCAGGATTTCCTGCCGGTATCGCTCCACCAAACAGCCGGCCACGACCAGCTTTCTGGCCGCGCCGGACTTCTTGTATTCCGCCATTTCCAGGATGGTGTCGATAGACTCGCGCTTGGCAGGCTCGATGAACGCGCAGGTGTTGACAATGATGACCTCGGCTTGCTCAGCTTGGGGAGTCAACTCGTATCCCTGGCGAGCCAGCATTCCCAACATCACCTCACTGTCCACAAGGTTCTTGGGACAACCCAGGCTGATCATTCCGACTTTAGTCATATATGTGCTGGCTCGGCGTGAGACCCACTAGCCTGCCCTTTCTGACAGAAGGAATTTTAGCACAGGTAGCGGCGAGTTTATCTCGCCAAATGGGGGCCAAATGGCGGCGTAAAGCCGCCTCTACTTCTGCTTTCTGCCTTCTGCTTTCTGCTTTCTGCCTACTGCCTGCCAACGATTCGCTTCCACAGCAATACCGCTCTCTCGGAAGACGCTGCGAAATACTCACTGTCGGGAGAAAAACTTACCGTGAGCAAAGGGTCCTTACTGTCCTCCATGGTCTGCTGCAATTTGCCATCTTCTACTGACCACACCCGAGCCGTCTTGTCCTCACCCGCAGAAACCAGCCACTTGCCGTCGGGGGAGAACTCCGCCCAATGGACCGGCCCATGGTGCCCCGTGAGTGTTTGCAGCAACTTCCATTGGGGCGCGGAGAAAATTCGAATTTTGCCATCCTCGCAGGCGGTTGCCACCTTACTGCTGTCACGCGAAAAGGAGATGTTGAGCACGGTCCCCTCGTGTCCACGCAAGCTGTCAACAAAGCGGTGCTGCTTGGCTTCGACGACTACGGGATCTGGGGTAGAGCTCATGGCGATTTGTGCCAGGAGAAGCCAATGTCCGTCAGGAGAAAACGTAAATACGTTTGGCGTTTGAGTCAAGTCCGCGATAGTGAGTCTGCCCCCACGGCCGGAGCGCGGATCCCAAAGGTCGAAATTACTGGCCTTGTAAAGAACCACGCATGCGATGCGAGGAAAATAGAGAATGGGCCCGAATCCCCCCCCTCCCCCCACGGTGTCCACCTTGCCGGAAAGCCGGTCTTCAACCGCGTCCCATTGAAACGCGAGGAGTGGTGTTGACCTGCCGGGTCCCTTGCCTTTGGCGGAGATCACTCCGTTCCCTAACAAGAACAGTTGGTTCATGGCCAGAAAATTTGCGGATTGAATGTTCAGGTCGGCGATATCCAGTATGCGGGGCTTGAGAACCTTTTGAATGCCTCCCTCACGCACCCCCATCAAAACGATCTTGTCTTCGCTTGCGACCGCCAGAATTGAACCATCCGGCGAAAAAGCTCCGGCAGGGGAGTAGCTCAAAGCAAGGTGCCCTTCAATGCGCCCGTGGCTGACCCATAGGTAATGGGTTGGGGTGGCGCTTTCAACGCTTTCAACTTGGGCTTGTGCAGGCAGAAGGCAGAAGGCAGAAAGCAGAAGGCAGAAGGCAAAAGGCAGAAAGCAGAAAGCAGAAGGCAGAAAGCAGAAGGCAGGAACCAGAAAGCGGAAAGCTGAAAGCAGAAAACTGAAGGCAGAAGGCCGTGAGCATGGCCCTGAGATATTTCTGGCCCTCTCCCCCTTGGGGGAGAGGGTGGCCCGCGTCGGCGTCTTCTTCAGCCGACGCGGGACGGGTGAGGGGGTCGAGGGTCTGACTTCTTCGCTGTTAAACAATTTCATCATTGGAGATTCGGTGCACCAATTCGCGGTCCGCCTCAAGGAAGTTGAATTCCGTAAGTTTGGCTCGCCGCACCCACTCGACGGCCTCGAACACTTGATTGCGGATCGTCCCACGAAAGCTTCGGACCGCGAAGAAAACCACTTCGACATACCGATCCGGGTACCGGTGACGTACGCGAAAGACCTCCTCCCCTATTTCGGCCTCGATCATCAGTTCCTCAGCCAGCTCGCGGCGCAGCGAGGCTTTCAAGTCCTCACCGTCTTTCACCTTGCCTCCGGGAAATTCCCATTGCATTCCGTAAGCGTCGGAATGATGACGCTGGCAGATTAGGATAAGGTCGCCATCTACTACGATGCCAGCGCTGACGAGGATGGATTTCTGCTCAGTCATAGGGGAACGGTATTCTAACAGAGGTCGTACCCTTATGTGGTAGGTAGTAGGCGGTATGTGGGGGGCTTTGCCTTTTGCGTTTTGCGCTTTGCCCTTTGCCTTGTTCTTGCCGATGGGGGGAGGAGCAAGTCAAAAGGCAAAACGCAAAGTGCAAAACGCAAAAGTAAAACACCAACGGAATTGCCCATGATGAGCCTTAGTTCTGCGCATCGCTGCCTACCACCTGCCCTTCCCCACCTACCCGCATATGGTAGGTGGTAGGTCGTATGTGGGGGGGGCTTTGCCTTTTGCGTTTTGCCCTTTGACTTGTTCTTGCCGATGCAGAGAGGAGCAAGTCAAAAGGCAAAACGCAAAGTGCAAAACGCAAAAGTAAAACACCAACGGAATTGCCCATGATGAGCCTTAGTTGTGTCCATCGGGGAGAATGCCGCCTACCACCTGCTCTTCCCCACCAGCCAAGAGGGTCAACAGTCAACGGGCAACGGTCGAAGGTTGGATGCGGCGCTTACCCCACCTACGATCTACCACATACCACCTACGTCCTTTCTTTTCAACAACATTCCGGCTTTCAGAGCGTAACTACTTTTGTTTTCTATAACATTCCCGCTACCTTGTCGATCCTCGAAGCCCGATCCTTTGTTTTCAATAACATTCCCGCCTCGGTCGTTCATTTTTAAGCTTTGCAGCGCTTCCACGCTCTGCGAGTTCTGGGACGAAATGTCGCTGTCGAAGGCCTTCTCGGTGTTGTCCATCCTTGCGCCATTGTCCTGACCAGCAGGAGCGACCGGGAGGTTGGTAAATTCCTCACTCCGCGGGTCATCGGACGAAATGTCGCTGTCGAGGGCCTCCTCGATATTCTCAGTCCTCCCACCGTCGTCCTGACCAGCAGGAGCGATCGGGAGGTTGGTCAATTCCTTCCGCAGCCTCAGCAGTATCCTCACTTTGCGGTCAATGGAGCGGTCCAGGGCGGCTTCCTGGCGCAGCATCATCCTCCACGTCTCCCCAGCCGGGGCAAGGCAGGCGTCCCGTTCTATCGCCGCTCTCTCCTCATTCGCCTTTTCCGCATAGGCGAATTCTTCCCGCACGCTGGCGATTTCCTCCTCCAGCAGACGCAGCAGTTCCTGGTACTCCGGCTCGCCCGGCGGCTCGTAGGCGATGCCCATTTTGCGTCGATATTGCTGCTCTTCCTCGTCAGCTTGTTGCGCCTCGAGGCACATGGGGTCACCGAAACGGTGCAGCAGGCTGAAAATCAGCGCCTGCCGCCACCCCGTCGTACCTCTGTAAAGAGATTCCAGTACGGCGTACTGGCGGACCTGGAAGGTGCGCTGCTTCACCTCCTCCCGTACGAGTTCAAGAAAAGAAAGCGTCCTTCTCAGCGTCACGCCTCGATCTGTAGAGTCCGATAAGTGGACATCAAGCATCTCGTGCTGGGAGGCGTCGAAGGTGACACGAGCCATCTCCTGCTGGCGGCGGTGTTGCCAGTCTTCGATGGCCTGCAAGGCGCGCCGCTTCAGGCCTTGTTGCGCCCGCTCCAGCCTTTCGCGGCGCGAGTACAGCCAAGCGAGGTCCTCGAGCTGCTTCTCCCAGAGCGCGTCGCCGGGACCGAAGGCGCTCATGAGTTCCTCTGTTAGGGTTTGCAATTGTTCCGGGTCTTCGCCCAGCGCGAGCATTACCTGGTAACGATTTTCGTCCCTGACGCGTCCGCCGTGCTTCAAGGCATTGAACTTGGAGTTCTGCTTGGCGGCGGCGCTGCGCGGTCCGGTGGAATGCTGGGCGTTGTTGCGCGCGGCGGCGAGCAACGCGGGCGTAAGTTGGGGTGATTTGCGTAAGGACATGGTTCCTCCTGGGACGGGGTGTTAGGATAGCGAGGAAAGGACTTCCCCGCGGGTTAGACTTTTCACATGAGTAGGCTATCATAGGAGCGGGGCGTTGTCAAGAGACATCGTGTCCAGATGTCTAGCCCAGGACTTCTTCAATTGACTCATTGATTCATTGGATCATTGAGTCATTGAAGAGCACTTGCCGGGTCTTTTTTTGAATAAATCAATGGGTCAATCGCGGGTGGCGCCCCGATGCATGGGGGCGCCCCACGAACGCGGGCAACATCTTTGTCATCACGTCCTATCCGTCGGCTGTTCTGGCGTCTTAACGGTCGCCGACATGAAGGGTCCGCGGCGGCGGATCGGCGCCACCCGCGATGACAAAGTAGGATAGTTAAGGTAGAACCCTTAACGATAGCGGCGGCCCACGCAAATGAGGAGTGCGACGCGTTGTCTATCCAACTTGCTCCGCTTGCTGATATAGTACAGCGCCGCAGGAGGCAATATCTCATGAACAGGTTCAGCGTGGTCCACCAATTCTCACGATCACTCCCGTGGTGCCTGGCGTCGGTTGCCGCCCTGCGCGTCTTGGCGTTGGCTGGCATCACGACGGCCCCCCTGCGGGCCCAGGACTTCCCTGCCGTCGGCCAAGCGTCGCGTGCGACGCTGGCATTGGCGGGACTCAAAGCCCCTGTCGGCGTCTATCGCGACACTCTTGGCATCCCGCACATCTATGCGGGTTCAGCCGAAGACGCCTACTTCGCGCTCGGATATCTGCACGCCACCGATCGCCTGTTCGAGATGGAAGTGTTCCGGCGCCGCGCTTCCGGCACGCTGGCGGAAGTCTTCGGCAAGGCGTCACTGGACGATGACATCTTCGTGCGCCAGATCGGCATCCGGCGCAGCGCCGAAGCCGCGTGGAAAAGTCATCGTCTCGACGGCCGCATCCGCAGCGAGATGGAGGCCTACTGCGCCGGCGTCAACGCCCGCCTTGGCGAGCTGCAAAAGTTAAGCGGCCCAAAGCTGCCCGCGATCTTCCAGCAACTCGGCTTCACCCCCGCGCCCTGGACTCCGGTGGACGCGCTGGCGTTCCCGAAGTACATGGGCTGGGACCAGTCCGGCACCGATACCGACGTGTGGATGGGCATGCTGGTGGAGAAGCTGGGTCGTGAGACGGTGGACGAACTCTTTCCTCTCGACCGCCCGTATGAAGTTCCTACCATTCCGGGATGGGGAGCGGTGAACAAGGCCCTAGGGCACGGGGATGCGCTGGCGTTGTATCCCGCATTGATGCTGACAACGAGGACCTCGGCAAGAACCCCCTCACCCGGCCCGCCCCGGCTGAAGAAGACGCCGGCGGCGGTCCACCCTCTCCCCCAAGGGGGAGAGGGACGGGGGAATAAGTGGGGATCGGGGGAGACGCCCGCACCATGGGCCCTCGCGCTCGGGGCGCCGCCGCAATTCCCGCCCGATTTTGACCAGGCGGCCCTCGATCTGCATCGACACTTTGTAAGCGGCCGCTTCGGCAGCGAGTTCGCGTTGGGCAGCAACAACTGGGTGATCGACGGAAGCAAGTCCGCCACCGGCAAGCCAATTCTCGCCAGCGACCCACACCTGGGCTTTTCGCTTCCCTCCATCTGGTACACCGCGCATCTGGTGGCGCCGGGCCTCAACATTGCGGGAGTCACGTTCGCGGGCTTCCCCTACACCGTGATTGGCCACAACGATCGCATCGCGTGGGGCCTTACCGACATGCAGGCCGATGCCGTCGATTACTTCATCGAAAAGACGAACCCGCAGCATCCCCACCAGTATTTCTACAAGGGCGCGTGGCGCCCCCTGACGCGCGTTCGCGAAGACGTGCCCGTGCGCGGCGGAAAGCCGGTACCCCTGGAAATCGAGTCGACGATCCACGGGCCACTGGTTACTACGCACGGCGCCAAGCTCGCGCTCGCCTGGACGGGCCTTGAGCCCACGTTTGAAGTCGTGGCCTTCCAGCGGCTCAACACCGCGCGCGGTCTCGCCGATTACGAGGCGGCGCTCAAGAACCTCACCGTGCCAGCGCTCAACGTGATCTATGCCGACTTGGACGGCAACATTGCCATCGCTCCACACGGTGCGCTGCCCATCCGCAAGCGCGGCCTGGGACGCTGGCCCGTGGACGGCGCGTCCGGCGACTACGATTGGGCCGGAAACATTCCCGACGATCAGCTTCCCTTTGCGCTCAACCCTACCCAGCATTTCCTAGCCTCCGCCAACGGCCGGCCCGCTCCCGTGGGATACCCCTACTACCTTGGCTGGATGTGGGACCCGAGCTACCGCACGCGCCGCATCCATGAATTGCTTTGCACGCATGAACACATCACGGTAGAGGATATGGAGGCCTTCCAGATGGACGCGCACGATTCGGCGGCCGAGGCGTTTGTGCCGGTCCTGGTCGCAGCCTATGACCGCCAGCCCTTCGGCGGCGACGAGGTGCGCCGCGCCATCGACGAGTTGCGCCGCTGGAACTTCGAAGCCACGCCGGAGAGCGTCGCCGAGCGAATCTGGGCGGTGTGGTTCGAGCGCTTCCGCCAGGACGTCTGGCAGGACGATTTCGACGCCGCCGGCGTGGAACGGTGGAACGGCGGCTGGGGTTTCGCCGGTTCGAACGAGCGCCAGCCCGAGCTCGAAGTGCTGGAGTTCCTCACTCGCGCCAACCCGGAGTCGAAATGGTTCGATGATGCGCGCACGAAGCAAAGGGAAACACGCGACGACATCATGGCGCGCAGCTTCGTCGCGGCCGTCGCCCAGCTTGTGAAGGACCGGGGAGCCGACATGAGCCGGTGGCAGTGGGGCGCGACCAACGTCCTGCGCCTGCACTCGATGACGCAGAATCCCGCTCTCGACCGCGGCGGCATCCCCGTGCGCGGCGACGAGTTCACGCTCGGGCCCGGCGCCAACGGCGGCGAGGTCACAGGCGGCGCCTCCTGGCGAATGGTGGTGGATTTCAGCGATCTCGGGCATAGCTTCGGCATGTACCCCGGCGGCCAGAGCGAAGATCCTACCAGCCCCCATTACGACGACGAGATGAAACCCTGGGCCGAGGGCCGCTACCTGCCGCTCTATTTTTATCCTTCACCGCAGGCATTCCAAGCCGGACAGGTGGAGTCCGTGCTGGTGCTGGAGCCAAAGTAGCGCGGCGCTTCAGCCCGGCGCCTGGAGTCTGGACGTTTCTTCCCTCTCCCTTTTGGGGATGCGTCAAAAGGTCGAGGGCTAGGCAGATGCTGAAAAACCTTTGTGAACGCTGTCATTCCGAGCGAAGCGAGGAATCTCGCTGTGGAAACCCCGATCTGATCGGGGCGAGATTCCTCGTCGCCTGCGGCTCCTCGGAATGACAGGCTAGACGGGTTTTTCAGCATCCTGCCAGACAGTCTGAGGCCGTAACCTTGGGTACCATCGGCGAAAGGAATCGTCGAGGTCACCTGTTCAATGGAACGGCAGGTTTAGAGAGCGAGATTCTTACGCGCCCAGGCGACGCACTTCAGGTTGCACTCGTCTTCGAGTTTGATCTGCGCCTCGGGGCTTAGGCCGGCGATGCGCGGCAGCGGCGCCTTCGGTTTGTTCTTGCGCACGAGCGCCAGCGTCTTGGCCAGGTCTCGTCCGGGCAGCGGGCTGTAGGAATCGTCGAAGGTGGCCCAGTACTTGGTCGTAAACACCGGGGTTTTCAGCGGGTCGCGCGTGATCATCTCCAGCTCGAAGATCATGTTCGGGTCCTTTTGACGCAGGAGCCGCACCATCTCCTTGAGGTCGAGTATTCCTTCGCCCATCGGGACTTCCGAGATCAGAAAGCCGTCCTCATAATCTTCCACCGCCATGTCCTTGATGTGAGTGAAGAAGGCGTAGGGCAGAAGCGTCTCCAGGGTGTCCATGGGGTCTTCGCAGAGCGAGATGTTGTTGCCGAAATCGAAGCACACCCCAACGTACTCGCTACCCAGGCGCTTCAGCCAGGCGGCCTGCTCGGCGGCCCGGTATCCTTTATGATTTTCGAGGCCCAGGCGCATCTGGTACTTCCGCAGGAGCGGCTCCGCCAGTTCGACCGAAGCCTTGATGCCCTCGAACATCGTCTTCCAGGGTCCGAAGCTGTCGAAGTCTTCGTACCGGCGTCCGGTCAGCGCGGCGTGGAACGCGACCGCTCCCGCTTCCCTGTAGGCCTTCACCTGCGTCTCGAACGCATCCAGATCGCTCTTCTGATGTGGCAACCGCGGATCGCAGACGAGGTGCATGTTGTAGCCTTCGATCCGCGCCCGGAACTTCTTGATCGCATCCGGATCCGTGGACGGAGGATTCGTCTGCACGCCCGCCAGTCCGATGTTATGGCAGTGCTCGATCATATCGAACGGCTGCCCGCCGGCGCGGCTCGCCCGGATGCGCAGCGAGAACGCAGTTGGCGCTCCGCCCATGCGCGGCGGATTGCCCGGCGCAGGCGCGGCAGTTGAAATCGAGGCGAGCCAAGCGGGAGCCGCCCCGGCCAGCGCCAAAATATCTCTCCGTGTCATGATTCCTCCCAACGTAGCGCCGGCCCCTAAAACCATTCGCCAGCGGATCTGCGCCCTGGTTGTAGGGGTACGGCTTGCCGTACCCTCTTCATCTTTATCGCACGACCGAACAAAGAGGGTACGGCTTGCCGTACCCTCTTCATCTTTATCGCACGACCGAACAAAGAGGGTACGGCTTGCCGTACCCTCTTCATCTTTATCGCGCGACCGAACAAAGAGGGTACGGCAAGCCGTACCCCTACAACCCCAGGCTCTTGAGAACGCGGTCCCAGGGGGCGCGATAGGGTTTGTAGCACATAGCGGCGGCTTCCTTATCGCCGATCACCTGCTCCTTATCCGGATCCCATTTGATGGCGCGGCCGAGCCGCAGGGACATGTTGGCCAAGTTGCATGCCACTGCCACCTTGTGGCCATCTTCCACTTCGCACAGGGGGCGCTGGCGAGTCCGCATGCTGCTCAGCCAGTCGCGTTCGTTCATGGCCATGGTGTCTTCACCGCCGGTGCCGTAGCGGGCGTCGGATTCCACTCCCCCCTTGTAACCCTGAATCCACGGCGTCGGCTTCACATCGCTATAGACCGGACCGCCGATGGGTTGTCCTGTGAAACGCGGGATGTCGTTGACCGGATCGATCTTGTTCTCCGGGATGACCTCGTAGCCGCCGGCAAGCACCAGGCTGCCCTTGGTCCCCAAGTAGACCTGCCCGCGCGTGGCGGTATCGCCGCGCAAGGCGTTGGCTTCGCGGATGGCAAAACTCACGGTGAAACCGCCCGGAAATTGCCATAGGGCATCCTGGGTATCCGGCGTCTCGCCGTCGTCTTCCAACGCGAACCGGCCGCCGGTGGACATCACCAGCGTCGGACCCTTCACGTTCATGCACCACAGCACCTGGTCTATGGTATGAGCCCCCAGGTTGGTCATCTGGCCGCCGGAATAGTCCCAGAACCAGCGGAAATGGTACAGGGCGCGGTGCTTCTGGTACGGCTTCTTGGGGGCGGGACCGAGCCACATGTCGTAGTCGATCTCGGGCGGGGGATCTTCGATGGGAGTCTTGCCGAATCCGGGATAAATATTGCGGTAGGAGGCGATCCGGATGGAATGGATCTTCCCAAGCTGGCCGCTTTCGATGACTTTCTTGGCCTCCGCAACACCTTTGCCATGGCGCCGCTGCGCGCCCACAACCACGATGCGGTTGTATTTGCGCGCTGCCTGGATCATCCACCTGCCTTCGTCGATGAACAGGGTCATCGGCTTTTCGACATACACGTCCTTGCCCGCCGCGCAGGCCATGATGGTGAGCAACGCGTGCCAGTGGTCCGGCGTGGCCACAATGACCCCTTGAATGTCTTTGTTCTCATACATCTTGCGGAAATCGCTGTACCCCTTCGCGCGGGGATTTCCGATGTACTCGAGACCTTCCTCCAAGCGCGGCTTGTAGACGTCGCAGAGACCCACCAGATCGACATCGCCGAACTTCTTGAAATCGGTCACGTGCTGTTTGCCGATCAACCCGAACCCGATGAACCCGATGCCGATACGGTCATTTGCGCCGAGAACCCGTTTGTACTGTGCGGCCGTCAAGGCGGCCGCACCCAGGAACTCTCGCCGGGTGACCTGGACCGTTTCCAGTTTATTTAGCATTTGCTTCTCCCCCTTAGAACCCTGATTGAGTTTTTCACGGCTCATCCTGCCCGTCAATCAGAAATTCAACATTTTCCTCCAAGGAGTGATATTTCGGAACCGGCACTGGCCGATGGCGTTATAGAATAGCGGTTCAAGAGGCTATCCTTCTAAAACTGCCAGCCCGTCGGAAATCACCGGGGTGTCAGGTCCGATGACGATTAACGATACGAGGAAAATCATGCCGCATCAAACCTACCTGGATTGGATGATTCGCAATACCGGCACACAGTTTTGGCACGACTCGGCCGAGGCGGCCGAGTTGGCGCTTGGCCTGGAACGCGGGGCCATCGGCGTCACCACGAATCCATATCTGGCGAACCTGGCTTTGGTGAAAGACCGCCAACTGTGGGCCCCGGCTATCGAGGCGGTGCTGGCGCGTAACCTGCCGCCGGAGCAGAAAGCCGAAGCGCTGATGCAGATTGCGGTGACCAGGACGGCCGAGAAACTGATGCCGGAATACGAAGCCAGCCAAGGCCAATCGGGCTTTGTCTGCGGACAGGTCAATCCGGGGCGCGCCGGCGACCGGGATTGCATGCTGCCTATGGCCCAGCGGTATCACGCGTGGGCGCCCAATATCGCCGTCAAGCTGCCGGCCACCAGCGCGGGTCTGGATGTCATGGAGGAGTGCATCGCCGAGGGAACCACCATTACCATGACCGTCAGCTTCACAGTGCCGCAGGCCATCGCCATCGGGGAGCGGCACATGGCCGGCATCCAGCGCGCCCAAGCCAAAGGGATCGAGCCAGGAAGGTGTTTCGCCGTGATCATGATCGGCCGTCTGGACGATTTCCTGCGGGAGGTTGCCCACGACACGCAGGCCGCGGCGAGTGAGTCGGATATTCGTCAGGCCGGCCTGGCCGTTACCAAACGCGCCTATCGAATATATAAGGCGCGGGGCTACCAAGCCGTGCTGCTGATCGCGGCATTGCGCGGCAACTACCACCTTACCGAACTGGCCGGGGCTGACCTGTTGATGTCCATCGCGCCGGCGTTTCAGGAGAGTTTCGTTGCCAAGGACCTGCCGCGTGAGGAGCGCATCGACAAGCCGATACCCGCCGACGTAATCGAGCGGCTCTGCCAGATGCCGGAATTCATGCGCGCCTATGAACCGGAGGGAATGTCGCCTGCGGAATTCGTCGGTTTCGGCGCGACGCAACGGACGCTCAGCCAGTTTGTCGAGGCAGGCTGGAAGCTCATGGAGAACTACCGGTAAATGGCCGTAGCCGTGGAAGTGAAGTACGTCTTCTGATTTGGATCGGTGTGGCGTTCGCATTGGGCCACATAGACGCGCGGCCCGATATGAGCTATTCATGTTCTATAAGGGCTTTGACGGACATCAAACAAGGAGGTAGTTTCATGCCAAGTTCTCGCGGGTAGCGCCCCGATGCATCGGGGCGCCACCCGCGGGATGAACTATAGCTAGAATTCAAGCCGCATTGAAACTTGTCCGGTGCGATTGCCTCCAAAATCGGATCCACGGGCGGAAGTAATTTTTCCAAAATTTGGGTTCGTGATATCCAGGAATGGATCGTTCAGGTTGGTGTGGTTCAACACGTTAGTGAAGGTGACTTCCGCGCGCAATTTTACCCTCTCGGTAATCGCGATCTGTTTGTTGAGGCCGACTGACCAGTTCACAGTTCCAGGACCGAGGATATCGCCAACACCCTCGTTGCCGTAACGTCCAATCGGATCCGAAGTCACCCCCACGCTGCACGGATTACCCGCATAGGAAGTGGCCGTATAACCGCTGTTACTGGGACATGCAAAGGCCAGGGGATTGACCCACTGGTTTCTGCTCTGGTGGGCGGGATAAATCTTTCCCACCACGTCAGGATGTTGAGTGCGGCCGTACAGAACGCCTGACCCGGTGCCGGAAGGGTCGGCGTCGTCGCCCGGAATATACGCCGAGAGATAAGGACCGGTTTGCAGCAGGAAGATGTTGCTCAACCGCCAGCCGCCCAACAGCCCGTTTTCCAGACGATTCATGCTGGCGCCGAACTTCTGGCCGCGTCCGAAGGGAAGGTCGTACACGGCGGTCGAGATCCAGCGTTGACGCCGGGTTCCATAGACGTTTCCGTAGAAGAGTAAACGGTTGTCTGGTTTAGAAACGACCGCTCCCTCGTTGCTTCCGTTTTCAGCCGCGAAGGATGCCGGTGCCGTCCCCTGATTGTCGGCGAGGTTCTTGGCCCACGTGTACGTTGAGTCGAAGGTGAAACCACGCTGGAAGCGGTGGTTGGCTTCCAATTGCAACGATTCATAGTTTGCCACCGCACCCGTCATGAGAGTGTCCACCGCACCCCAATTCGGAAAGGGGCGATCGGTGAGCGGACGGTCCGTGGCTTTGGTGGCACTCGAATAGGACATATCGTTCAGATTGGGTGCGTATACCAGATTGTTGGTCTGCATCGCGATGTAGGAGATGCGCGTGCCGGTATTCCCCCGAAACTCGTGGTCGATGGAAAGGTTCCACTGCATGGAGTAAGGATCTTTCCAGTCGATTTGGTTGGCGGTCGACATGCGTGCCGAGCCGTACACGGGCGTTACCGCACCCGACCCTGGACTTGTCTGCGGCCAATAATAGGCCAGGCCGGTGGGAGTCAGGTAGTTGTAGTACGTGTTCGTCGCGGCCTGCAAGGTATCGGTCAGAGAGAAGAATACCCTGCCGAGCATAGTCGTGTTATACACGCCAAAGCCGGCACGGATGGCAGTCTTGTCATCGTTGAAGGGCCGCCAAGCGAATCCGATGCGAGGCAGGATGCGATCCTTTTGCGACCTGCGCAGGCTGCTGGGAAGATGGTCCTGGCTGTTGGAGAGCACGGGAGTGCAATTTGCGTAAGGCGTGCTTGCAGGACCGTATCCGCAAGCATCGAAGCTGGCCAGAAACGACGGATCGAGCAGATTTTGAGAGCCATCGGGGTAGACGACCGCCCCGGTTCCTGAATTGCTGGGATCGAAGTTACCGATGGCGCCCTGGGTGTCGTGATAAGCCGGATGGTATTCGTAACGCAGGCCGTAGGAGACCGTCAGCTTGGGCAAAGCCTTCCACTCGTCTTGTGCGTAGAAGCCGTAATAAATCGACCTCCCGTCGTTTTTGGGAATCAGCGTGTAATACTGCGTCGCCACAGGGGTTCCAGCCAGAAAGTCTGCAAACTCGTTGGCGACAGCAGGCGCATTCGGATAGGAGGTAATTTGACCTGTAAAGGCGAAGACTTCGACATTATTGAGTCCAAAGGCGCCGAGCGTGGTGAGGGATTGAAGGGTGCGGATATCAAGCCCATATTTTATCGTATGTCTTCCCTTTGCCCAGGTCAGATTATCGGCATATTGGAACAAGTGGCTCATAGATGTTGAATTGAGATTGCCGGCGGCAAGTGTCGTGAGACCGGTGGGAAAATAAATTTCCGTCGCACCATTGGCTGGTTCGTCCGGACCAACCGGATCAAAGCCGGCGGCAGCCGTGTAGGGGCCGCCATCCAGTGAGTTGCGAAGGCCGTTGTGCTCGAACGTCAAGCCAAAACGGAATTCGTTCACCAGATTGGGGGTGAAGCTGTATACGAGAGAGCCGGCAAGGATCCGGTAATTATCGAAATTCGTGATGGATTGTATGTTCAGATCCTGAGGAGCAAGAAGATTCAGGTTCTTGAAGGTAAATCTGGCGAAACCTTGCAGCTTCTGGCTGAAATGTTGGTCGACGCGGGCGTCGAACTGGTTGGAGCCATAACTGCTGTCTCGATTCGCGGCATAGTTATAGCCGGGGCCCGCTTCCGCGGCGGCAAGGGTGGGATAGTTGCCGACATTCGGCGCGGGGAAGAAGTTCAGGAACGGCTTGGCGGAAGCGCTGATCGGATTGACGGTCGTATTCGGATAAAGCCCGAAGGTGTAGGGATCGAGGAGGTACGGCACTTCCTGACTGAAGTTCCCCGCTAGCATATCTGGCGTCGGGACCAGATCCTCAATCGTGGATTGCCTGGGGAAACGGAATCCTTCATAGGTGGCGAAGAAAAATGTCTTGTCGTGCCCATTGTAGACGTGCGGAATGTCTAGGGGGCCGCCCACACTGGCGCCGAAGTCATTGCCGATCTTCTGCGGCTTTTCCGCCTGCCCGGTTATCGGGTTGACGGGCGTTCCGTAGGTGACGGCGTCGAGGGCGCGATTCTGGTGATACCAGAAAAGCCCTCCGTGCACCTGGTTGGTTCCGCCTTTGGTCACGGTGGTGACTTCTCCGGCTTGTCCGAATTCGGCATTATTGTTGACACCATCGACACGAATCTCGGCAACCGAATCCGTGGAAGGAAAGGCATCGGAGAGCGGCGTGTTGTTTCTGACGTTCTGCGTCGAAATGCCGTCGACCGAGGTTTCCGTTTGGAAAGGCTGGCCGCCTTGCACGGAGAAATTAATATTGGGGGTTCCATTCGATATCGGGGTGGTGGTGCCTGGACCGGTATCGGGCTGCACACCGGGAAGCGTCTGAATGAGATTGAGTGGGCTGGTGCCGCCACTGGCACGAAAGTTTGCCGGCAGGTTCATCACGCTCTGCGTATTGAGCGTGGAGGCAATGGAGGAGGTCTCCGTCTCGATGGCCCCTGCGGTACCGGCGTTCACAGTGACTTCCTGCCGGGTGGCGCCGACTGCCAGATTTACATCGACACGAAGCTCTTGGCGGGCGGTCAATCCAAGGCCTTCGATCAACTTGGTTTGAAAGCCGGGCTTCGTCACCTCGAGCTTGTATCTGCCCGGAGGCAAGCCCTGAGCCTGGTAATTACCATTCGCATCGGTGATATAGTTTGCCGAGGTTCCCTTGTCCGTATCGGTGATGACGACTTGCGCCGAGGGAATGACTGCCCCGCTTGCATCCTTTACCGTGCCCAGGATGGTGGATTGTGTGGATTGCGCCAGCAGCAGCGCCGGCAGAGAGAAAGACAAGATCAACAGAAAATAACGCGCCAAGAATCGCATGATCCGCCTCCAGAGCTGAATCAAATGGCTACCTTAGAGCGATGAGCCGGGTTCAGCTCGTTCAATAATATGAGCAATGCTCCTAATATAGGAGGTGGACCCCAAAGTCAAGACCTATTTTCGTCCACCTCAATATGCGTTTATGCCTTCAGGGATATGACCGTTGCGATAACTTGCAGCGGCGCGGCGTTCGTCGTTCAATAAGCGACGGTTGGCGATCAGTCGAACCCAAAACGGTATGAACCCGATCCGGTTGCCGGATGCTTTGGCTATGACATACGCTTGTGAGCATTTCTCATAAAGCTCGGTGTTGAAGAGAACACGTTCGCAGGTCATTCCCAGACACAGCAACCGCTCGCCCAGCAGTGCGGCATTAGCCCCTCGACTGAATGTCTTCCTCACCCTGTCCCCGTGCGCCTTCTCCTCGTCCGGCAGCGGTCCGACGGATGAACCAATATGTCTCACCTGTTCGTCAAAGACTGGCGGCAACAGGCCGCCATAACGGGCAAGCAGGCGCACCCCCTTGGGACTCGAAATCGCCACAGCACCGACATCGGCACGCTCCTGATAGATCGATGCATGGAGTCCACTCAAACCCTCATGGGCAAGAAGCGAGGCCGTGTGGAGATGGGCGATTCCAATCTGCCGCCAATCCTCAAGTCCGGATGTCAGGATCATTTCCATGGTTCCGGGAATCCGCATGGAAAAACTGTTCGCTGGAGTGTTGAAGAACCCCTTACTGGCAAGACGCCGGCATCCTTCCAGCAATTGCGTCTCAATCTGCGTCCGCTCCACCCTAGCCTGCATTTCTCACCACGCTTGGACACATTTGGAGAACTGGCGGAAGGGCGGGGCTTTACAGGCTGCGGAAAAACTCGTTTGGCGTGTCATTCCGAGGAGCCGCAGGCGACGAGGAATCTCGCATTGGCTTGAAAACACTCAGAGCGAGATTCCTCGCTCCGCTCGGAATGACAGCTTGGAAGGGTTTTTCCGCAGCCTGTAAAGCCCCGCCCTTCCAAACCCGTGGTGCGAAACCCACCCTAGCCCCCTGAATTAAACGAGCTTCAACACGTCCTCGAAGCGGTTCAGCGCATCATCGATCACCGCATCGGTATCGGCAAGCCCGGTATAAATACGACTACCCGCGAGAGTGATTACTCCATAGGCGCTGAAAGCCGCCCCCATTTCTTCCATCATGTGTTTGCGGGGTCCCGCTTCTTTCATAACTTTGAGTGGATTGCGCATACTCAAGTGCATGACGCCCGAGGTATGCAGGTGGACAATCGAACCCAGGTTGTAGGTGACATACGGCAAATCCAGACGGTCAATGATTTCGCTGAGCCCTTTCCGCAACCGATCCCCTGCACGCCCTGCCTTCACCGCGGCATCGGTACGCCGCATCTCTTGAATGGCGAAACAGCCCGCGGCACAGGAGAGTGGATTGGCCGACAGTGTTCCCCCCACAAATGCACGCTTGGAGGTGGTCCCAATGCCGCCCGCCAACAACATCATCACATCGCGTCGTCCCCCGATGCCGCCAGCCATCGGGTAACCGCCGGTCAGGCATTTTCCCAGCACGGTGATGTCTGGTTTAACTCCGAAATAGCCCTGCGCGCCACCCATGCCCACGCGAAATCCGGTAACTACCTCGTCGAAGATTAGCAGTGCGTCAAATTCGTTGCAGAGTTCCCTCAACTGGCGGTTGAAGTCGCGCTGGACGGGACGGGTGCCGCTCTCCGGCCCCAGTGGCTCGACGATAATGGCGGCGGTCCCGCCCCTCAAGCGATTGAGCCACAGGGTCCGCCGCAAAGCTCCCAGATCATTCGGGATGCGCTCCTGGGTGTAGGCTGTAGATGGCCTTGGGATGCCGACGGCCTCTCTGCGGCCAGTGCCGGGAATCCGCAGGCCATACACCATCTGGTCACTCCAGCCGTGATACGCACCACCGATCTTGATAACCCAATTTCGGCCCGTATAGGCGCGAGCCAGCCGAAGCGCTGCCATCACACCTTCCGTTCCCGAGCCCAGCATCCGGAACATCTCGATAGCAGGCATAGCTTCGCAGACCAACTCGGCCAGTTTGACTTCATACTCATGCAAGAGGCCGGTTGCCGGGCCACAGGAGTCCAGCAGCGCATGTATTTGTTGCCGGACATTTTCGTCATTGGCGCCCAGCAGTGTCAGCCCTCCGGCCTTAAGGAAATCGATATAACGGTTGCCGTCGACGTCGGTGAGATAGGCACCGTGGGCGCTGGTAACTGCCAGCGGAAATGGATAGTTGAAAGCAAGGTTATGCTGTATACCGCCAGGAATGATCCGCTCCGCTTGTTGTGAAAGACGCCGGGATTGAACGCACTTCTCCTGGAAGTACTTGAGCACGGTCTCCATGTTTTCACGGCGGATGGCACGTATGGGTTGCTTAACAAGTGCCGCGAGACGCGCGTATATATCGTCCGTATCGGGCCATTCGGAGATGCCATAGGCGGGCTCCGAAACAGGGTTATCGAGCAAGGAGAGGCTCGTACCTGGTGTGTTCATTGCACAGACTCCATCTCTCCGGAATTGACAAACAGGGTTAGAACTTCGGACAAAGATGGTTCGCAGCCCAAGCCTGCCCGCTTGTTGATGGCATTGCGAAAGAAGGTGGTGCAGGCTAACTCCAGGGCTTCAACCCTGGCCACCGTCTCGCCCAGCGTCGGACCGCAGCAGACCACACCGTGGTTGCGCATAAGATAAGCATTGATCCCCGGCCGAAGCGCCTTCCGCAATTTCCACGCAAGCCAACTTGTGCCCGAAGGTCCATAGCCTACCAAAGCAGCCTCCGCCCCCAGAAGGGCTTGGTGGCGCGGATGACGAATCTCCAGGGCGCGTCCGAGCAGGGTATAGGCGCTGGCAATCGGCTGATGCGTGTGAATACTGGCGCGGCAGTCTCGCCGAGCACGCAGAAGGTGGGCATGCAGCCGGTGCTCGACAGAGGGCTGACGATCCCCTGCTACGCGCACAAGGTCGTCCAGGCGGAGCACGCATATATCTTCCGGCCCCATCGCGTAATAGTCGGTTGCCGAGGGAGTGACCGCGAAATGCTCGTCGTCGATACGGTAGGCGACATTCCCCCCTGTTCCTGCCAGGTATCCCTTATCGGCCAGATCCAGGCAGGTCGCAATGACCTCGCGGCGCGCTTGATCGAAGTTCATGGATGCACTTTCTTGCGTAGATTTAACCTTCGATACAAAGGCGCTAGACGCCGGTATGCAAGCTTAAAAGATTCGAAGATTTCGTCGTAGAGGGCCTTCCTCCCAGAATCGGGCAGATAGGTTCGACGGATCTGCGTCAGGCCCGGGATATCATCGTAAGAAAGAGCACCAATCCCCACATAGCCGATCAGAGCTGCTCCCAGGGCGTTTGCCTGGATTGGAGCCCTGACTTGCCGAATAGGAATGCCCAATATGTCTGCAAATATCTGGCACCAGACGTCAGAGGTCGCACCCCCACCAACCATGGTGACTTGATCGAGCGGCTTCCCGAGAAAACGATTGAACGGTGCGGCCATCCAGCGTGCGTTAAGAGCAACCCCTTCCAGGAATGCACGGATAATGTCTTCGCGAGAATGCTGTAAGGACAGATTCAGCAGACCAGCCCGCAAACTCGGGTCATCGACCGGGCTGCGTTCCCCGAAGATCCAGGGCGTATAAAGCAAGCCGCGGGCTCCCGGCGGTACGGACGCTGCAATTCTGTCCAAAATGGAATAAGCTTCGGGGGGCCGTTCCATACCAAGCTCATCCTGATGGAAAAGAACCTTGTCGCATAGAAAGGAAAGATTGGAACCCGCCGACGACTGGAGAGCAACCGCCAGATAGCGCCCGCTCACCGCACAAGGCACAGAGGCAATGTGCGCAAACACATCTGTCTTCTTGAAGGGAACATGCGCCCCCATCCAGGATGAGGTACCGATATAGAGATGAGCCTCGCCATCCCGAACAGCCCCCGATCCAATCGCCGCCGCGGAATTATCAACGGCACCCGCCACCACGACCGTATCCCGAGGGAGCCCTAGTTCTTCGGCAGCCAAAGGGCACAGAGGACCGAGCACATCGGTGCAGCGTACAATCTCCGGCAGCTTTTCCCTTGCAATGCCGGATTGGGCAACCAGCTTCCGGTCATAATGGATATCGTCAGCATTACGATTGTCGGTGACCCATGAGGTCAGAATGGAGTCCACCGTGGCAACGAACCGGCCGGTGAGGCGCAGGTTCATATAGTCGAGGGCGTTCAAAAATTTATAAGTCTGGTCATAGATTGCAGGCCACACTTCCTTGATGAAGGCCATGTGTCCCGCAGGGTCTTTCCCCGAGAGAGCCGGAGCGCCGCCCGTGCGGCTGATCCAACGCCATAACTTGACAGGGTCGTATCCGGCCACAGCAAGCATTCGGTTCCCAGCCTTGCGGCGGATAGCTTCAGCCCCACGCATATCGATCCATGACATCGCCCGATGTAGCGGTCCACCTGTCCGATCGACAGGAACCGTACATTCTCCCTGGCAGGAACAGCAAATGGCTGCGATTTCCCCACCCAGCTCCGGCAGCATTCCTATAAGTTCCCGGGCAGCGCCGATAAATGCGCTCCACCA
>JBEKUR010000013.1:0-57109 GCA_049514855.1 Terriglobia bacterium | reverse complement strand
GTCCTCGGCAAAGCTCAGAATTAGTGCATCCTGGATGTTTTTCCCAGATCACAGCGCGCTCAGAAGAGATTCTGGGCCGAAGTCCGGCTAGAGGAGATCTCCATTCATCTCCTCCAACGCCGTTTCTCGACCGCTAACTTCCGAGGACGCGCCCATACGGGAGTTAAAGAGTTCGGTTCAGGAATTTGCTTTCAAAGAGTTGCGACCCCCATCTGTCACGGAAGCCTGATAAACCACCGTGCTAGTTTAGGGACGAGAGCCTGCGAAATCGAAAAAGGGAGAAGACGACCTGGAGGGGCGGTGCGGAGCAGGGCAACCTGCGACGGAGTAAGGAGTTAGCGGGACGGCCGTGAAGACATGTGTAAAACAGCAGTTTGGCACCAGGGAATCTACCTTGCAAATCACGGCAGCATGCTTGAAAATTAAGTAAGGTTTTCTTTTCGCATGGCGGAGAGGGGGCCCGCCCCGAAAACGCTCATTCGCGGGAGGCACGGAAATGTTGTTTGACGTACATCCCATCTTCCGCCGACTCGCCCGGCCAGTAGCGCTCACGCTAGCGCTGCTCTCGCTCGCGTTCCTCCTACAGGTAACGCCACACTTCCATGCCAATGGCCAGGACGAAGCCGCCTGCCGCCTCTGCCAGGTTGCCCATCTGGGCGTCACCCCGGCAGTGGCGCTTATCTCGTTCAGCACTCCAATCTTTTCCTTCGGTGAAGTTGTAGTTTGTTCGGAGGTCAGCTTCGCGAAGCCGCCTTCCGCGCATTCTTCTTCCCGCGCCCCGCCTTTTTCCTTCGCGTCGTAAATCCCAATCAGGGTAGTGCCTCGTCGCGCGGCTCCATTTAGCCGCGCACCCGCTGTTTTTACAGCGGTCTCTTTCAACACAAGCACGTCACGCTGACGTTTCCATGAGGAATCGGAGGAAAAATGCGATACGGTTTTCGAGTAGCTGTTCTTTTTGCCGTCCAAGCGATTTTTGTTGCCGCGGCGGTATTCGCGCAGACGGGTAACTCTGGATCCATAGAAGGGATAGTTCTAGATCCTTCGGGGAAGACCGTGGCCAACGCCACGGTGGAAATCACCAATGTGGTCAGCGGTTATTCGCGCACCATGAACACGGCTAAAGACGGCTCTTTCCGTTTCACCAACGTGCCGTTTAATCCGTATCACCTGAGCGTGAACGCCAGTGGATTTGCGCCGGCTTCGCAGGACGTTGAAGTGCGCTCCTTCGTGTCCACGAAGGTGGATATCTCACTGACAATCGGGACCACCAGCACCACGGTAATCGTGGAGTCGAGCGGCGCGGACCTGCTGGAAACCGACTCGACCTTTCACACGGATCTCAGCCGTGAATTGTTCGAGAACGTGCCCCTCGAGAGTTCGACCTCTTCGGTCAGTTCGCTGGTGACGCTGACGACCCCAGGGGTTGCGGCCGACTCGAACGGACTGTTCCACGGTCTGGGCGACCATGCGGAAAACTCCTTCTCCGTGGACGGGCAGCCCATTACGGATCAGCAGAGCAAAGTGTTTTCCAACCAGATTCCGTCGGAATCGATTCAGTCGCTGGAAGTGATCTCCGGCGCACCGCCAGCGGAATTTGGTGACAAAACGAGCCTGGTCATCAAAGTGACGACGCGTTCCGGTTTGGGAGTCGATCAGCCGCACGGCAGCGTGACCACGTCATACGGCAGCTTCGGTACACCGAGCTTCTCCGCGGATCTCGCCTATGGCGGCAAGAACTGGGGGAATTTTATCGCGCTCAGCGGACTGCAGTCCGGCCGCTTCCTCGATCCCCCGGAACACACGGTTATGCACGACAAAGGGAACGAAGAGAACTTTTTCGACCGCGTGGACTATAAACTTTCCGACGCAAATACGTTCCAATTGAACCTGGGCTATACGCGTTCATGGTTCCAGACCCCTAATTCCTTCGACGCGCAGTATGCCACGGCGTGGAACGGCCTGGTGGTGGACAACGCAGGGCTGGGCCCCAACGGCGAATTGGTTGGCCCCGCGGATCAACGTTCCAAGATCGGAACCTTCAACGTGGCTCCAACCTTCGTCCACCTGATCGGCACGGAGGCCGTGTTTACCATCGGCGCCTTCGTGCGACAGGACCAATACCACTACTACCCGAGCGCGGATCCTTTTGCGGATTTTTCTCCCGATCTCCAGGGCGAAAGTATCGGCCAGGCTCGCCGGCTGACCAACGCCGGGCTACGGTCTGATCTTTCTTACGTGAAGGGCATTCACAACATCAAGGCGGGCATCACCTACGAACACACCTTTCTCACGGAAAACGATTCGCTGGGAATCGTGGACCCCACGTTCCTGGCGTCTTTAGCGGCCGCGACTGGCGATCCGTGCCAGGCGTGCACGACGCTGGCTCCCTATGACCTGACCGCGGGCGGAAAATATTACTTTTTCCGCGGGCACACCGACGTGAAGGAACTTGCGCTTTATGTGCAGGACACCATTACGAAGGGCAACTTTTCGTTCAACCTGGGAATTCGCGGCGATTTCTACAACGGACTGTCGGTCACGAAGCAGGCGGAGCCGCGCCTGGGAATTGCATACAACATCAAGCCGACGAATACGGTGCTGCGACTTTCCTACGCGCGGATACTTGAGACACCCTTTAACGAAAACCTGGTTCTGGCCAGCGAAGGTTGCAACGACCCCGTGGTCAATGCCCTCATGTCGTCGCTGCAAGGATATCCTTGCCTCAATGCTCCGTTGACTCCGGGTTTTCGGAACGAGTTTCACGCTGGATTCCAGCAAGCCTCCGGCAAATACCTGATGCTCGAAGGGGAATACATGTGGAAGTACACGCACAACGCGTATGACTTCAGCATTCTGGGCAATACGCCGATCACGTTCCCGATTGAATGGCACAACTCCAAGATTCCTGGTTATATGCTCCGAGCCAGCGTGCCGAACTTCCACGGACTTTCCGCCTATTTCGTGGCCTCCAGCGTGGCGGCTCGGTTCTTCCAGCCGCAAGTCACAGGTATAGGAGCAACGCCCGCGGGGCAAGGCGGAACGGGAGTCTTCCGCATCGACCACGACGAACTTTTCAACCAAACAAGCCACCTGCAATACCAGCCGTGGAAGCGCGGGCCTTGGGTGGGCGTCAATTGGAGGTATGACAGCGGCCTGGTGGCGGGCCCGGTTCCCTGTTTTGGTGGGAATTGCGCGGGCGACCAGGGTACTCCGGGCTTCGTCAACGTTTCGGGGCTAACGCCCGATCAGCAATTTCAGGCAGGTCTGTTCTGCGGCAGCGTGGTGGCGGCCCCGCCGAGCGCCAGCAATCCGCTGGGAGTTCCCATTAGCGCGAACGGCTTGTGCTCTGCATCCCAGTATGGATCAACACTCCTCCAGATACGGAAGCCTGGCACCGAAGACGACGACAAGAATCCGCCGCGCGTCGCTTCGCGTAACTTGTTCGACATTGCCGTCGGCGAAGACAATCTATTCGGCGGCGACCGCCGCAAGTGGAGTTTGCGGTTCACCGTGATCAACCTCGCCAATAAGTATGCGCTGTACAACTTCCTCTCCACGTTCAGCGGCACGCACTATGTGACACCGCGAACCGAGACTATCGAGCTCGGCTTTCACTTCTAATATCTTTCGCGTCTGAGAGGCAGGCACGGGTGAGTAGTACGACGCTTCCTCCGGCCTGCCCCGTTGGACGGACAGCACAATGCTTGCGCAGGGCATCATGATGCTGAAGCTGGACATTGCGACGATGATGGCGCTCGCTCGAAAAAGAGGAGGGCGGTGCATTTCAACTATCTACGTCAACTCTACGGTCCCTTTGCTATGGGAATGCGCAAGTGGACACCAGTGGAGCGCTGTCCCAGCGAGCATCCGAAAAGGAACTTGGTGTCCAGATTGTGCGGGCGTACGGCCGGGTACGCTCGAACAGATGAAAGAGATTGCCGAATCTCGCGGCGGTGACTGCCTTTCCGTGCACTATGGAAATACTGCCACAAAGTTACAGTGGCGCTGCTCAAATGGTCACGAATGGAGCGCTACGCCTCTTCAGGTCAAAAAAGGGCACTGGTGCCCTTTCTGGGCCCGCGTCGCTCCCTTGACCTTGCCTCTTTTGCAGCGAATCGCGGTCCAGAAAGGTGGTTGCTGTCTGTCCCTTGCTTATGTGAACTCGTCACATCCCGTCCGATGGAAATGCGCCGCCGGCCATGAGTGGCTGGCGAGGGCGCACTCGATCCGAGCTGGAAACTGGTGCCCGGTCTGTGCTCACAACCAGAGATTGAGATTAGAAGAAATGCATCAGATCGCGAAAGAACGTGGTGGGAGGTGTCTATCGACCAGTTACAAAAACGCGAGCACGCCTCTCTTGTGGGTTTGCAGACATGGACATCAGTGGAAAGCATGTGCAGCTAATGTGCAGGGTGGACTCCGAAGGAAGGGGAGCTGGTGTAGGGAGTGTTACAACGGGCGGCGAAGATTTCATGAAAGACTGAGCATAACAGCAATGAGAGAGTTGGCGATCGCTCGTGGTGGCACGTGCTTGTCCCCGGAATATCTTGGTAGCAAATTCAAATTGACCTGGAAATGTGAGTTTGGACATCGCTGGCAAGCGGCGCCATCCTATATCGTCCAGGGCACTTGGTGTCCAGTATGTGCCCGCAACCAGCGGCTTAGTTTGCCGCTTTTTCAGGAGCTTGCGGCGAACAGAGGCGGAATATGTTTGTCTGAGACATATGTAAATGAGCGCACAGTTCTCCGGTGGCGATGCGCAGAAGGACATGAATGGGAGGCCATGCCAGACAAAATAAAGCGGGGGTCGTGGTGTCCGACTTGCGCCCATATCGGTAGAAGAAGCGAGTGGATGATTCAGCGAGCCGCTAGCCCGAATGAGGTTTACAAAGCTACGACGCCCGTGAAAGCACGACGAGTTCCAATTCGGGACCGCCGACTACCGGTTGCATTGAAAGTCGCGAGCTAGCCTCGGCCAGCACTACCGACAGGACCCCTTTTTGAGGAATCGTCGACGGAATATCAAAAGAGTTCTGGGCAGGGGCCGAACAAAGCACAGTCAATAAAGCTGACGAGCACAAGAATTAGCCTGAAGCCGTGTCCACGAAAATGAGCGGCAGAAAAAAGCCACTTTGGAAGCGAGCAAGAACCGGAACCCTGGGACCGACCTGTTTCAGCGACCGGGGACGATGAAGAATATCAGAACTCCAAGCGCGCTTGAAACGCGATCATGCGTGGCGTGCTGTCACCGCCCAACCCGACGCCGAGTAAGCCGGTCGGCGGGGAAGTCGTGTACGTCAGCGCTCCAAACCCGGTCTGGGTAGAAGGTTTGCCCGGAATCCCAGCAAGGACCATGCTCGGAAGCCCGAAATTCGGATGGTTGAAGACATTGAAGAACTGAGTGTCGAACCGTAGCTTCACACGCTCGGTTAAGGGAAACCATTTCGTTAGATAAAAATCGCTCCAGGCAAAATCGGGACCGCGAAGCGCGTTGCGGCCAAGATTGCCGAATTGACACGTCTCCGGACTGTCGCCGCCGTAGCACGCACCCGTGCTTGGATCCACGGTGGAGACGAACGCATTTGGGTTTAGCCATTGCACAGTGCCCGGTTGGGTGACGCCGGGAATCGGTTTGTGCTCATAGAGGGGGACTCCGGGAATCATGCTGGCGAATTGCGGCCCACTGCCGTTCACGATGCCATTGCCATTAGCAGAGTACGGCGTGCTCAGAACCGAGAATGGAATTCCGCTGTGCCAAAACACGGTTCCCGACACTTGCCAGCCATTCAGCGCGTAGGCCAGAGAGCGGCTTTTGAACTTGAGCGGAAGTTGATAGACGTATTGCGCGTTGAGATTGTGGCGGATGTCGTAGTCACAGGGACCATAATCGCGCGCTAAGTCTCCGGGGAGCGGGGACAGGATTCCTCCCGCCGAGAACTGCAGGAATCCGCCATTGGAAACAGTGTCAATGCAACGGCTCCAGGTGTAGTTCAGCTGTCCCATGAATCCGTGGCCGAGGCGCTTCATTGCGGTGATTTGCAGCCCATTGTAATGACTGTTCGCACCTGTCGAAAATTGCGTGACTGCGCCGAATCGGGGATCCGTAGGTTGCGCATAGGGAAAAGGCGCAAAGCAACCCTCACAGACCGTTTGATAGCCGTTCACTTGTGTGAGATACGGCTGGTTGACGGCACGGGTGCCGACATATTGCGCGTGAATGCTTGCTGTCGATCCGAACTGATGTTCCAGGCCAAGACTCCACTCCATGAAGTAGGGTGCGTGGAGTTTTCCATCTGGCACCGCCGTGATAGCGACTGGGGGAAGACAGGTCGTAGGGTTCGACTGACCAGACGCGCAGGAAAGCTGGCCCTGCGCAAATCCGGAACTGAACGTTTGATTCGCGGTCACGGTTGCGTCGACCGCACTGTCAGGCACTCCCGGCGCAATGGCTGTGCCACCCACACTTCCGAGAAGCCCGCCCTGGAAAGTTTTAACATAGGGCGGATTGACGCCAACCACATCGGCGATGGCGCCGGGCAATATGTCGCTGAAGATCCCGAAGCCGGCACGCAGCACGGACTTCGGTTCAAACTGCCACGCGATGGCTGTTCTGGGTTGCAGTATCGCGAGGGGCGTCGAGGAAAACACGGTGCCGAGACCGGTTTGAATGGCGGCGTTCAAAGGCTGATTCACATCGTGCGAGATGGAACCGAAAGAGCCGCTCAGACGAGCGATATGCTGATGCGGATTTAATGGATTGGAATTCAAAGTATCGCGCATCCCGAAGGTCCAGGTCAGTTTCTTCGTCACCTTCCAAGTGTCCTGTGCGTAGAGATCGAGATTGAGGAAGTTGAACGGCTCGTTCGCCGAGGTGGGAAAAGTCTTTCCCGCGGTAGATGCAACCCCATAGATGTATTGCGGCAGAGTAGTGTAAGTCACCATCGGGACCGAACCCTCGCCGAAATCATAATCGTTCAGGCGAAAAATCCTGGTATTGGTTCCGAAGCGGAGTTCGTGCGCGCCATGGCTCCAAGCAAGGTTATCGTTGATAAAGAAGCGGGTGGCGCGTCTTCCCTGGACCCAGGTGTTGTCGAGCCCACCCACAGTGGTGAAAGGCGCATTCGCGCCGCTGCCTTGCAAAACGATGGGAAACGCGGCGAGTGTCTTCTGAAAATCACTGGGGCCAAACAGGCTGCCATACCAGGAAAACGCCGGATTGAAATAGTTGACAAGATTCTGCGAAAAGACGTGCGTATATCCCGCTGCAAAAGAGTAAAGAGGTTGAGGAGAAAGAGCGTTGAACAAGGGGTTGATGGGATCGGTATAGGCGGCCTGGAGTCCGTCGTCCGTCTGAAAGCGGAACCAGGTCGTGTTCTTCTCATTGATGTTGTAATCGATTCGTGCCGTCTGAACCTGTTCGTGATCATCGCTCGAATGGGAGATGCTCTGGCGATTGGCACAGCCGTTTCCATCATTGGGAGTTGCAGGCGCAATTCCACCAACATCGAATGGACAGCCAAGTACCGTGAGAGGCGTTCCGTTGGTATTTCCGTAGAGCGAATACATCTTCTGATAGAACGGCACCGACTTGGGCGATGGCTGATATACCTTCCCGGTGATGGAGTCGGTTCCACCCAGAGGGAGTTGTTGCAAGACGTAATTCTGGAACGCCAGAGTGGGGACGGTAGTGGCCGTGACGATTGGTAATGCGATGCGAACCCACTCGCTATCGAAGAAGAAAAACAGCTTATCGTGGACGACCGGGCCGCCGGCACTCCCGCCGAAGTGATTCACGGTGGAGCGTGGTTTGTGATTTCCTGGCGTGGCGTTCGTGAAATAGTCGGCCGCGCTGAACTTCGAGCCACTCCATAGCTCATACAGATTTCCGTGAAACTGGTTCGAGCCGGACTTTGTGACGTAGTTGACCTGAGATGCGCCGTACCGTCCCTGGTCGACAGCATAGGAGAGAGTATTGACCGTTACCTCCGAAATCGAATTCAATCCGAGGACCAGGTTCGTCGAGAGCCCGCTGTTCAGGTTCGTCAGCGGATCATTCGTTTCTAAGCCATCGACGATATAGCCGTTGGAGAGGGCGGGCAGTCCATTGAACTCGACGTTGCCGTAGCCATTCGTGCCGCCGACGAAGTCATTCCCACTTCCTGCCGTATTGATGAGAGCCCCTGCCGCAAACTGCAGGGGGTAGGTTAAATCCCCGCCGGGATTGGGAAGGTCCTCCAAGGCAGGGGTGTTGAGCGTGGTTGATGTGTTCGCATCCTCGGGGTTGAGAATCGCCGCTTCGCTATTTACCTCGACTGTCTCCATTGCACGAGCGATCTTGATCGTGAAATTGACGGTTTGCTTCTGGCCCAGGCCAGAAGACACAGAGTCATTCTCTTGCGGCTCGAAGCCCTGCGCTTCTACTTTGACGGAGTAAGTGCCTGGCTTGAGTTGTGGAAAGTTGAACCTGCCCGATTCATCGGTCCTCGCGGATCGCTTCAAACCAGTCTCTTTGTTGGTGACCGTCACCGCGGCGCCGGGCACTCCCGCTCCGCTCGCGTCGCTCACCTGTCCAACGATTGCGCTGGTGGTTTCTCCCTGGGGAAATGCGGGTTCGGAAAAGAGGAAATGAAGCGATCCAACAAATAGAAGTATGGATAGTACCGTGCGCGGCATGACTCTAAACCCAGCTCCAATCGCTTGGACCATTCGTGCTGTTAACCATACTTAATACAATGTATTAATGCAAGTGAATACGACGAAAGAAACGTTGTTGAGATTTTTCAGCGGTTTCACTGGGAAATGGCCGTCATGTCTCTACGACACACCGTGTGGATCGTGTTGTGTTTACCGGAGATTCGGCGGGTTCCAATCCGTGATTGTGGTCCTTGCGGCGCACTTGGAAGTCATCCTGCCAGTTGAGGGGGCTCACTCGGCAATTGGCTGCCAGGTCTGCGAAACGGTCCAGAAGGCCCGTTCGAGGACGCAACGCCGCATCTGAATAGATTCCAGATAGCCGACCACTCGCCCAGAATCGCCGGATCGGCTCCACACGGATGCGAGTTGCCTATTGGGAATCGTCACAATAAGATGTGACGTGGGCAGAGAATTCGTAGCCGAACGCGAGATACAGAATAGGGACGATCCGCTGACAATCAGGCTAACGATGAGGCCCGACTCCAAATCGCTGACGACCTTCTTCCGCAACCAGGGCGTCTACTTGTTCATCGCTTTCGTGATTGGCGCCATTTTCTGGGCCATGGGCGAGCCCATACATCCTTTCACAGTCATCTTGTACTCGCTGTGCATCGGCAATTTCCTTTCGCCTCCCATGCAATGGCTGCACGCGCTGTATGAAAGGCCGGCTCCTTATGACTGGCTGATCTTCCTGGTCTTGCTGAGCGTCGTGATGCTGCCCGTTTACGCGCTGACGAGCGTAATTGTCTGGTGGTTCGCTCCGTCTGGTCCGCAATCGCTTGGACACCTGATCGCCACCGGCTGGAAGATGCCATTCCTGATCACTATCGTCTACGGCGTCGTGAATTTTCTCTACAGCAGGACCAGGGCGCACCTCGAGCGCCGCAATGTCGAGCTGCAGAGCATGGTCCAGGCGGGCGCCGCTCGGCTGGAAGTCCAGGACGAGGAATTGCAGCGCGCGCGGGAGATCCAGGAGTCGCTGCTCCCCAAAGTAATTCCTCAGCTGCCGGGATTCGAGGTGGCCAGCGCCTGGCAGCCTGCACGCGCGGTCGGCGGAGATTACTTTGATGTGTTGAAGCTCGGCGAAAACCGGCTGGCCATCTGCATCGCCGACGTCTCCGGCAAGGGCGTTCCCGCCGCACTGCTCATGGCCAACGTGCAGGCGAGCCTGCGCGCATCCGTTCGCGATCTGGATAGCCCTGCGCGCGTGTGCAGCATCATCAACGGCATGCTCTGCGAAAGCATCGCGGCCGGTAAATTCGTGACCTTCTTCTGCGGCGTTTTGGACGCCGCCTCGAACACCTTTCGCTACTGCAATGCCGGCCATCCGTATCCCATTCTGGTTTCCTCCGGCGCCGTGCGCACGCTGGACCAGGGCGGCGCGGTGCTGGGCGTTTTCCCCGCGTGGACGTATCAGGACTCGAGCGTGGACCTCAGGTCCGGCGACAGGCTGCTTCTATTTACCGACGGCATTACCGAAGCCGAGGCGCCGGATGGCGAAGAATTCGGCACGGAAAAAGTCGCCGCATTCGCCAAAGCACATGCGGCGAATTCCGCCGCGAAGATTAATCAGCAGCTGCTGGCGCAGGTTACGGAGTTCTGCGGCGCGCAATTTCGGGATGACGCTACCCTGCTCGTGCTGGCAGTGAAGTAGCCGCCCATTGACGGCGAAACCGAAAGTAATGCTGGGACCGAAGTCCCGTTGGAGGAAATGTGGTGCTGCCGGATGCCGCGTGCACTCCGATCTCCTCGAAGGCCGTTTCCGGCCAATTTCCCGATTGCCGACAATCCGCTCGGAAGGTGCTGGCCGATAAATTAAACAGAATTTCTTAAGGTCACAAGTTGCGCTCAGATGATATGTGGGACCAACGCCGCAACGTGTCGAGAGTAGACCTCATACGACTCGCCGAACTGCGCGCGCATCCATTTCTCCTCAAGCCTTAGTTTGTGCCACAGTGCGCCGAAAACAAGGGCTACAGCAAGTAGCCCGCGCCATTCGCCACGGGCCACTGCGGAGCCAAGAAGTGCCAGCAGAAGCCCGGTATAGATGGGGTGGCGAACCAGTGCGTAGGGGCCACTTGTAATGAGTTCGTGACCTCCCTTCACGGTGACGGCTTGACTCCAGTTTTTTCCAAGGTGACGACGCGCCCACACAGAAAAGAGCAGCCCACCTGCGGTAATTGCCGCGCCGCACCAGAAGCACCAAAGGTCATGCGGAAGAAATCGCTTGTTGAGCAAGGGAAGCGGAACGCTTGGGAGCGAGAGAAGCGCCACAGCACAAACAATCAAAACAAGGCGTGCAATCCGCGATGGCGCGGATTCGCTGCGCTCGGTTACCTTGACATTGGTCGACATCACCCACCAATAGGCGAAATAACCAAGCCACATTACAAGGAAAAGATAGCTATGAATGAGTGTCATGGATGTTCTTCGGCCAGAAACTTGGTGGTTGACCTACTTCGCAAATAGCTTCCAGAACGCAATGAAGAGGCTGAGCAGAAAAACAAGGACAGCAATTGCGTATGCTGCTCTTTCTCCATGTGTCGTTTTGACCTTGTACGACATGATGGAAGACTACATCAACGCTCACGCACGAAAAATGAAACTTCTCCGGCCAGTAATAAGGCTGATTCTAAGTAGGACTTTTGTCCTCAAAATCGACGATATGATTTACTGCGTAAATTGCTTCTGCGCCACAATTTCTGCACCGATGAGGGAATACCTTCGAACACCAATGTTCGGCGGAACTTGGCTCACTTTGGTTCAAGAAACTCTCCCTTTTCAGGATTGAGGCAGGTAAACGCATGGGGTTGCCACAATGACGACAATAGACCCCCCGAGACACGGGCCGCTTTGCGGTGGCTTGCATAGGAAACTCCTGCTATGACGAGGACCAACTGCGGGAGGCTTTCATACTATGACTCTATAGAGGCTTTGTCTAGGGTTGGAACCGTCGAAGACAGCTCGTGAAACGAGTAGCGGACAAACTAAGTCTTAGTGAATCGGATAGGTTCCGCCGTCCATCAAGTCAACGAAGGCAGACTGCTGACTGGCCAGCGTTTGAAGAACATAAGGGTTGAGCCAGTTGAGCGGCTGGATACCTAAGATGTTCTCAATGATTAACCCCATCACGCGCAGATGTGAATTCTACGAAACGAGCCCGAAGTCCCGTTCAAGGACATCGTCAGTGACCTGGTCGAATGGCCGGTTCAGACGGCAAGCACTTGATTGCTCAATTCAGTGGCGAGTTCAGGATTGCCTTTGGCAGTCGAAAACGATGAGGGTCATGTCATCCTCCTGCGCTCGGCCTGAAGAGCGGGCGGACCATTGGGCGATCTCACTGAGTAACTCGTCCGCAAGTGCTGCCGCCGCAAGACGAAAATGAGATTCCAGAAATTGCTTGCAGCGTGGAAGGCCAAACTCTTCTCCCTTTGCGTTGGCGGATTCGAGCAGTCCGTCGGTGTAAAGCACGTACCGATCGTCTTGTCGCAGCGGGATTTCGATCGATGAGTAGGCTGCATCGGGAAACATCCCCAGGAAGAGCCCATTTTGTTCGATGGACCGTGTCGCGCCGTTCGAACGGCTACAGAGCAGAAGCGGAGGGTGTCCCGCTCCCGCATAACGGACGATTTTTGCATCGAGATCAGCGTACAGATAGACCGCAGTGACGAAGTGCTCTTCGAATTTTCCGCAAAGTGCCTGGTTTAAACCAATGAGCACGCGTTCGGGATTTTGAGCGTGCGCTGTCTGCACGGCAAAAGCAACCTTAAGCATGGAAGCGATGAGCGCGGCAGGAACGCCGTGGCCGGTGACGTCGGCGACGAGAATGCCGAGCTTACGGCCTTCGAGCGTAAGGAAATCGTAGAAGTCGCCGGCGACGGCACTCATGGGCAGATAGCGCGCGGCGATCTCGACTCCGGCAAGGCGAGGAACTTCGCGCGGCAAGATGGATGTTTGAATCTGCTCGGCAATTTCAAGTTCTTTTTGAATCGCGAAAAGGCTTTCTTCCTTGGCGAAAACTCGGTGAGCAACGAGGTAACCCAGGCTGAATACAAAGACGAGGAACCCGATTGGTTCGACGTCGCGTCCGCGAAGTACGGCAAGGCCAGCGAGATTAGCGTGAAGAACGAAGAGACCATCAACGACAAGGCCTACGGCCACGACGCGGAGTTCGCGAGGCAAGCGGCCGGGCGGGCGGAAAACAAATAGCAAGACGATGAGAAGAATCCAGCTGGCCAGGACGAGAAGGCTGTTGGTGATATCGACTGCTCGGGGCGCGACGCCCAAAAGGTCGAAAAGAATCGCGAAAGTGGCGAAGACCAGTTGCACTCCGAGCATCCACAGGATGACGGGGCGCCAGCGGGTTTGCACCACTTCGAGAAACAGGAACAACAACGGCAAGGCGAAGGTGAACGTAATGGCACGAATGAAATGACCGGCAACGGCGGGCGAGATGGAAAGCACAGAGAGAAGCGGCGGTTCGCGCAGGAATACGCGGACGGCGTAAAGGATGACATATATGCCGAAGTATAGAAGCGTGCGGTCCGTGGTTTGTTTGCGAAAAAGAAAAACACCTACGGCGAGGAAGCCGATAGTCAGGAGAATTGCGCCGATTCCAATGGCAAGAATTGTCCAGCGCCACTCGGCGTTAGAGAAGGTGCTTGTTGCTGCGAGGTTCGCAAGGGAAGCTGGCTGGAGCATGACAATTCTTATACGCGGGCGGCAGCGGTAAGACAAATGTAGTTGTTCACAACCTGTAACCCAAGGAAGGAATTTGGGCGTTGCTGAGTGCGGATCACCTCCCGACTAACGCCCTAATCGATCAAGTGAAATCTACCAATGCTGTCCCGAAGTCCGGTTCGCGGACATCACTGCTGACCTGCGCGAACCCCGTTTCGGGATAACTTCCGTGTAGCCGACAAACCGGGAAAAGGATTCGGTTAACTGCCACCAAACACGTTTTGTCGTTATCTGTGAGCACCGTAGGTTGTGGCAATATAATCTGTAGCATGAAAGTCACTCGAGACACGTTGTCCGAGGTCGCCCCAACGCTGGCGGATCTGAAGAAGCTCCCGATGGAACAGAAATGCCGCCTTCTTCTGGCCCGACTGGCCGAGATTGGCCAGCATCCGAGTGCCCTCAACAAACACAATCTCATGATGCACGGCGACCCTTACGCTTTGGCGTACGGGTACCCTGACGCCGAGAAGATGCAAGTGAAGGAGCATCTGCTGGGAGCTCCTTGGACAAGGCTCGTGAATGAAGGATACCTGGTCGATCTCATGGGCCAAGGCTTCTACAAAGTGACTGAGGAGGGCAAGCAATATCTCGATCAGGAGGAACTGCCAGCACAGCCTTCTCCTACTTCTGCCAGAGTCTCAAATTCTGCAACAACGGGCGCGCCTCGCACTCTCCTCTCCTACTCGTGGGATAGTCCGGAGCATCAACAGTGGGTCGTTAAACTCGCTGAGCGACTCCGAGGAGAAAGCGGTGTCGAGATTATCCTCGACAAGTGGCACTTGAATCCGGGAGACGACAAACTGCACTTCATGGAGCAGGCGGTTGCGGGCAGCGACTTTGTGATCGTGGTTTGCACGCCGACCTATGCGGAGCGTGCGAACAAGCGCCAAGGTGGGGTTGGGTACGAATCCACTATCATCACCGCTGAAATGGCTGACCACATGCTGACAAACAAGTTCATTCCCGTGCTGCGGAAGGGGATGTGGGCTTCGTCCCTGCCGATCTACTTAAAGAGCCGGATGGGAGTGGACCTCGGCGGCGACCCGTATCGGGAAGACGAGTACGAAAAGCTGCTTCGAGTACTTCACGAAGAACCTATCCAGCCGCCTCCTCTTGCAAGCAAACCGGACTTCTCGAGAAATCCTCCGTTCAAGCAACGGCCCGCCGACTTTATTGCCGCTGAGCCCAAGGATGGAAATGCACGGTTCCGCGCTCCTGATCAGCCTCTAGGATTGTTCTGGAACAGCTTGCCGTTTGCTGAGAGTCCCGACTATGAGATCTTCCTTGCGAAGGGTCCAGCGATGTGGCTTCGCATTATGCCGCGTGAGTGCACTTCACGCGAATGGAGTCACGATGAGTTGTTGAAATGTGGCAGAGGGCCGGAAGTGCCACTGCAGCCGCTGTCTTGGGGGAACCTGCAATATCTGCGAGCGGAAGATGGTATCGGCGCGTACTCCACGAGGGCGAATCTTAGACGAGAGACGGAGACAGACTCCGTCGCATTCGCCTTCAGTACCGGAGAGATATGGTGTGTAGACACGGGCGTGCTCCAAATTTCGGGGCAGAAGCATTTGTACTTTCTTGAAATTGCGAGAACGCTTCTTGGCAGGTTCCGCGGTTTGGGGGGATTTCTCCAGTGCCTTGGGATCGTGCCACCATTCAAGTGGATCTCCGGTCTGGAGGGGGTGGAGGGATGGAGGCTCAAGGTGCCACCTCCACCCAACCATATCAGCACCTCTTCTGGTGAAACCTGCCTCAGTGATGTGGTCACTGCAAGCGGGACCTACAACCCTGACGAACCCGCAGCGATGGCGTTGCGGCCCTTCTTCGGTCAGCTTTTTCGAAAGTGCAGTATGACAATCCCCGAACATATCGAGGAACTCATCCGAACTAATCGAAAATTCTGAGATTTTTGAATGGTGGACCTGACGCCAAAAGTTGCCGTCCTCGATCACCTGCTATCCGGACAAGAAAATAAACCGACGCTAGGGGTACATAACTTCCCCAGAGGAATCGAAATGACAGAAAAAGTCATCCGCGCCGTTTTAAGACCTTATCCGCGTTGCTACGTCTACATCCACTTCGATCCGAGAAAAGTCCGGCCCGAGGACAAGAACCAAATCGATCATGTTGTGTACGTCGGAAAAGGAACGCGCGAGAGACCATGGGTGGACAGGCGAATTTACTCCGGCGCACACAGGCGCTGGCTTCGAGACCTGCAATATCAAGGGTTTGCTCCTGATGAGTATGTCCGAATTGAGTTCCGAAAACTCACTGAAGAGGAGGCACTCAAACTCGAACAACAGTTGCTTAAGTTTTATCGCGACAAGGGTGTGTTGCTGTTTAACCGGGAAAAGGGCTACAAAGGACCCGTGCGCACCTATGACAACAAATGGATACCGGATCCTGCCTTCGGAAAGCTCGGAAGGACTAGTCAACAGATCGATGGAACACAGGGACAGAATGCCGCTATGACCGAGGACCGGTTCAAAAGGATGGTGGAACGAGACGAAAGCGAAGCGGGAATTAGGTACGATCTTCGCCCGTTCGAAGATCAGCAAAACGAGGCCACAGCTTGGTATCTCGGCAATTTGGTTTTCCTGTTCTCGGTAAGTTCGATAGTTCCCCCCACAAAGCCGGTGACCGTCGTAGTAGACAGCAGATTCACGCTTACGCGACAGATGGATGGCTTCCTCAAAACATTGACGGAACGGGGCCTGCCGATTGAAATTCGGAGGACCGCCCGGAACACTGAAAATCTTGAACGCGTGCTGAGAAAACGTTGATTGATACGGTCCAGATTTTCTTGCACATTACTGAGGCGGTGAATTGGTTGTGGTGCTCGGGTCACGAGCGGCGGAAAAATCTGTCCGGCGACTGACGGGTAAGCCGCAAGGAATCAAATTACTTCTCGTTTGCCGACGACTCAGATGTTGGCGCTCCAAATGTCACACTCCCAGCCGTCCGTTCGTTTTGTTTTCGCTTTCAGCCACGATGCCGAACGACCCCACCTGAGCGCACCATGCGCTCTCCGACGTGACTGTATTTCACTTGTACACCCTGCCCATTCGTCTCGACAGTGATGTGATAGTGCTCATCAGTCCGGTAAGTTAAGCCAAGCGGCTTTAGCGCGCTGACAACACTAGAGCGCATCTCATAAATGCCGTCAAGTCCGTAAACCGCCGAAGATAGTCTTCACTCATATGAGAGTAGCCTCAGAGTACCACTTGCACGGGTCCACAAGCTCCCGGAACTGATACGCCACACCGATGCGGCGCTTTGCCGTCGCCCTGCGCCGAAGATTTTCCCGAACCAGTTTTCTCGCCTCGTCCTCATCCTGCACCACGTGTCGTATACGCCGCCCGCGTGTCCCAATCCGCCCGTATGTGACATCGACGAGCCAGGCACCGAAGAGATCGGTCCCGGCTTCGAGCAGGTAAGCACGAAACCGACCGAGGGCGGGATCGCGTGATTCGAGGAGGGTGGTGAAGGAGCGCATCATGGGAGGATTCCCGGATTTGCTTGAGTAAAGAAAATGACCGTTTCATTTACGGCAGGCATGCCGCTCCGCTGACGTTCACATTTTTCTTGCCTCTATGTGTAAAGAAAGCCGGTAAGAGAATCAACCCCGATGCCTCACCTTGAATGCGGTTGAACAAGGGAACTTAGCGTTTAGCGCGCCCGCCTTTTAAGTCCCCGAAAACTCTCCGCTCAAAGGACGTGAGTGCGCGCTCACTGAATCCGAAGAGCATGGGAATACCCAGAAGAATCAGAGTCTTCAGTCCCGTGCAAGAAGGGGCAGGGGATGCCGCACATGCGTTCAACATATCGGTGAAGCTTTGATTCTGAATCGAGATGGGGAACAGACCCCATCCAAGTAGCGCGCTCCCTATCAGGCTTGCGACGATGCCGACAGCTATCCGGCTGAAAATCCTGCGTTGATAGGCGTCGAGTTCACCCGAAAGGCTCACATCCAGTGCCGGCATCTTCGCCATGACACTGACACAACTGCCTGCGGCTCCCGCGCATAATAGTCCACCGAGAATCGTCCGTGGGAAGTGGAAAGCCAGGATGGCCAGCAGCAGCAGGACAATGGTTACACCGAAGAGCCAGAGGGTGATGCTCCTCATCGTCTTCTCGTATTCGCTGGTGTAGCTCGCCCAGGAGTCGAATTCCTCAAAAAGGGCGCGCAGCGCACTGCGTGCCGACTCTACGTCTTTGTCCGCATTCTCCAGTTTTTTGCCAAGCGAAGCACGCAGCCTCGCAATTACGGTCTTAGGAACGTTCCACTCCTCCATGACATCAATATCCAGATTGCCTTCATCGGCGATCTCCGCGTGCGGGCAGATATAGGCTCTGAGTTGTCCTTGCTGTTCCGCGTCGTCGATCAGTCCGTCAAGCTCGTCAATGTTTGTTTCTTGAGCGACTCTCTGCTCGATTTCCGCCAAACGGTCCCGCACGGATTTCAGAAAGGTCTCGCCCACGGCGTCGCCAGCTATCTGGGCGCGTTGCACCATCGCTTCGAAATTCAGTTGCTCTCCACGGATGGCGGACAATGCCTCTTTTCTGCGTCTCTCAAGCTTCCTTCGCCTATATCCGCCAAACATGATCAAATCCTCACTTTCTCGTACTCGTCGAGCGCCGTCTCGTCGTTGCGGCGGTCGTAGAGCTTGGTGGTGCGCGGGGAGGAGTGGGCGGCCATAGTCTGCGCGTGCTCCAGCGTGCCGTCGCTCTTGAGGTAAAGGATGATGGCATCGTGAAGTTCATAAGCGTGTGATAACGTCCTTTATCACACGCTACCAGAACCCGCGACCAGATTGTAGAGTCAGGGGGCTTTTCATGCCCGACTGAGACAGGAATGCAACAATGCAATTTACTGTATTCGCCGACGACATCTGTCGATCAAGCTTCCCGATTCACGCGCGCGAATGCGGCCAGCGGCCCGGTCATGGAGATTAGGTGAGAACCCAGCGACTCGGGCGCAGGGAGATCCTCGTATGATGCCAGACCTCCGTAGACGGCGAATTTCCACACCGTTATTCCGGGGTCGTCAATGGCTTGGGCGCCCTCGTATATGAATGTGCCGTTACCGTGATTACCTTGGACCCGATCCCGCGCGTTGGGACGAAACAGCAAATTCTCGCAGAGATGCAGGCCGTGCGTCGTTACCGTGTGCGTCTGAACCGCGTAGCCGTCCGCAAGATAAACACGCCAGTGATGCCAGACGAGCCCGCGGACGATCATTGAAAACAGCTGCTCCAGCTTTTCTCCCTCGAATGGAATCGCTATCGTCTCTTCAAATTTGCCTTCCTTATCCGGAGCTGAAACGATCTGTTGTCCGGCTATCAAACGCCGATGTAGCCTGACATTTTTTCCAAGTCGCTTTGGCACCATGGAAGCAAGGTTTACCGAGGCATCGGCGTGTCGCCCTCCAAAGGGCAACACAGTCGTCAAATAGTGCTCCAGCTTGGATTTCTCATTGTTGCATTTGTCGCAGGTGGGAGCCTGCGGTAGATTAGCCCTCGCAGACGGCAAGAAGAATTCCCTCGCAAAGATGTGATCGCCCGTCACTGCCTCGCGCTCAGAACAATACGGGCAGCGTTGCCCCTTGAACTTCTTACTCACACTTTCTCCGGAGCGTCAGCGCCTTTTTCCCAGAAGGACACCATATGCCGTCGGCCTTGCCACTCTTTGCCTTTGTTGGCAAATCCTGCCTTTCCCAAAGTCCTTTTCATATACTCGGTGTAAGTTGTCGCAAAAAGCGGCGCTGTATATTCTGCAAGTAAAGCCTTCACTAGCCGCTGTGAGAGCTTTTTATTTTGATGAGCGGGAAGCACGGCAACGTATCCGAGTTCCAGAGTGTTCTTAGCGAAAGCTACACCGCTGTCACGCGAAGTTTTTGCAGCATACCAGGGCCGCTCGTGTTTAATAGCCGCGACTCCCACGATCTGGCCTTTCGTTCGAGCGATAGCGAGCAGGCGAGCCCTTGGGAGGTTACGCCTGGCTGATGCGCTATCGACTGCGTCACCGACCACGACTATATCCGCACAAACTGAAATCTCTGCGGCGGAAAGAAGGGCCGGAGTGCAGGTGTGCACTTCGTATTCACTCCCCTGAGGACTCGCAGATTGATCCTTCTCATTCATTGTTGCAGGCCATACGTGCCTTCACTAACCCTATGAATCATAACGTTCTTGTATCATTGACTATCCTGCGCCCAAAACAAGCGCAAGCGAAATGTTGTAGCACCGGGCTGTCTACAGGTCTTTCATGCAGCCGGAACGGTAAATCCCAACTCCGCGGCAACCTGCGCAGCGGCAGCCGCGTTCAACACCGGCTGAAAGCCGCTCGGCTGCGAGAGGAGTTCGGCCGAGGCCTGCTCAACGGCGGAAAGCAACGCAAGATCCCCGCGCCCCTTCGCGACGAGTCCCGCAATCACGACCAAAGCAATGGCCCGCCTTCTGTCATTCAGCCACGTCGCATAGCGGGTCATGCGCGAAAATGCGTCTGACGCCAGGCGCTCGTGCAGCTTGACGAATAGCGATACTTCTATGCCATCAAATCTCAGCGCATGGATGAGCGGATTGATTATTCTCTCTGAGAAGACCAAATCCGCGCCTGCACCTTCCCGCTCGTACATGGCGCTCCCGAAACTGCGCTGTAGAAAGTCTGTCGCGCGCTTGCCCATGTAAGCGGCGGTCGCAGGAGACATCTCCGCATCGTTCCGCCACTGTGACATGGCCTCAAGCACCTCCAAATCGCGCCTGCCCGCGCGCCGCAGCACTGCCTCTATGTTGGCCGCCTGCTGAATGACCCGCTTACCTGTGCCATTTATCGAGTCCCATGCACGCTGCAGGCGCTCGTCCGCGGCTCCCGCCAGCCGCGCATGGCCGAAGCGGCGAAGCACGTGGTCAAACATGGCTCCCACGACCGCCACCCTGTTAGCGCCCGACGATTCAATTTCGGAGAGCACCGCATCGATAGGCTGTCCTTCAAGCAACACCGCGTCTTCAATCCATCCGCATGCCAGAGCTATCAGGATTTCCTCAAAGAAATCGCCCGACACCGCCGCAAGCTTTTTCACCAAAGCGACCCGCGATGCCGGGGGCACGAACGTGAGGAGAAGAAAGAGGCAGATAAGTCCCAACTCATCCTCCGGAGAGTCCAGGCTCGAAACGAGAGCGCCGAAATCCGCGGCTTCCACGACCGTCATCACCGCCACAGCCCAGCCTATCGCCGGATTATCAAGACATTGCGCCAGATTGAAGGTGCTTCCCCGATGCACCAACAGCGCGATCAGCTCCGATACCTTGCGTTCACCTTCCAATTTGTAACAGGACAGTTCACGCAGCAGCACGTTCCGGGCGCCCGCCGCCCGGACGAGCTTCAGCACCCTGTCATTCTCGAAGCCGGAATACCAGGCGTATGCGACCACACGGCCGGAATCCCTGTCGGTCACGCCTTTCTGTTCGCACTCCAGCAGCGCCATCTCGACTTCGGCAGTGTCGGGGCGGGCCTGAGCCTGGCGCTGACCGGAAAACGGAGATTGGCTCACAATTCTTTTCCACGCCTCGCTCATGGTTTCGCCTCCTTGAGCAGAGGCCCTGCAGTAAACCGCGCCAGCGATTCGAGGACTTGTGCCCTGATTTTTTCGTCGGTCATTTCCACGATCGCGCTAACCTGCTCGCCGATTTTGTTGAACGATGGACCTACGTGCCACACACGGTCGCCAACGACAAGGAAACGATCATGCAATCGTTCCGCCCTGTAAAAGCGGAACCCAATGTTGAGGATCTTGGCTACTCGCTGCGCCGTTTCGAAGGCTATGCGCTCCGTTTCCTGGCGCTTCGTGACTTCCTCCGCCGACCTGTGGCGCCCGCGCGAAATCCACGACATGAACGCGTTCCAAATCTCGCCGAAACGCCTCGTTTTTTCTGGCGTCGCGTCCGTGTCTCCCGCCTTGAAGCCGCTTGCAACCTCAATGAATGCCACGCCGCCAAAGCGCGCCGCGATAGTTCCAATCGCGTAAAGCGCGCGCTCATCAAGGGCGTATGGGTCCGCGACGAGGACACGCGGACGACGGTGATCCGTTCCAAGCTGCCGCAGATCGTCGAAGGCCCGCTGCACCGAGTCGGGGATGGCCACGGGATCGTAAAACCGTTCCGCATCGACCGCGCGCAGCGGATTGCGAAAAATTCTCCCGATAACCCACGCATTGTGCCGCACGGAAGATGTGGGCGGCTTGCCCACAAACCGCTCCGTCAACTCCGGGGAGCCAACCTTAAATGTCATTTGCGGACGAGCTCCCGCCTCGGGAACGGTGTACGAGGTGAGCGGTCCGGTATCCACCGCGAAACGCATCGATACCCCTGATAGGAAGCGGTGAGCTTTAGCGTCAAGCGGAACTCCATCGACGCATAGTGTCAAATCGACGGCGTCAGGGTCGATTGGAAGAGGGTGTGGTCCCGTGCCTCTCAGGCAAACGTGTCCCCAGACGAGATCATCCTGAATGAGTGACCCGCAAATCATCAATCTATGGTCCTCGGGGTGGAGAATGTCGTACACAATCTCGATGGTCCCCGAGCCCTTGGCTCCGCGCACATCGAATTCAATCGGCGCTGGCCAGAATTCGTCAAGGTCTCCAAGTTTTTCCGGGTGTTCGCGAAGCGGAATAGGAAGCCAGATGACCTTTCGCAAAAACTCAACGCAATCCTTGATTCGCCACGCCGTCGAACGCGTCAGGACATAGCCGCCAGCCTCCTTGACCCTCCCAATGTGCTCGCGGCTCCACCCTGAGCTGTTCCAGAGCGATCCGTCTGCAAGGTCGCCCCGCATGCTTGCCGCGCGGAACCCCGTAATTGCGGGCTCGACATCGTAGGTCACCGTGTACGCGCCTATGGACACGCTTCCTCGAATGGCCCGAGCAACAAAATCCTCCGCATCTTTGCGCGGCAGTCGCTGGCGGAGGCAGAGAAATCTGGTCCCGGCTTGTTCTTCGCACTTTGCGCCAGGCACCGGCGGGACGCTTCGCAGATCTTGTTCCCTTCCGTAAGTCACGGACGTATAACGATTCACCCACACGCCATTCTTATCTTCCGCGATAAGGTGCAGCGCAGCGAAGTTATACAGCGAACGCGTAAGCGCGATGGCCTGCTCAAACTGGTTTTCGGTCATAGTGGCAAGTCCATGTTATAAAAGCCTCTTCCGTCACGCATTTGTCGCCTGAAGCTCAAGTCTTCCAGAGAAGTTATAGAATCATTTTGCCGTAAAATGTACGAGAAACGAGCGGAGTGAACTATTTCGACGCGAACTTGGCATCCGTGAGCGAAGAAAGAACTGTATTCTCCCATATCGACCTAAATACAAGCTCGCCATCCAGCTCAAAGTAATGAATTGCGCCCGGCAGCAGCTCAAACGCTAGGGGCCTCGAAGCCAGCGGATTGTGGTAAACCTCAAGCTCCTGGCACCACTCTTCGCCGCGGGGCCATAAGGCGGCATATTCGTCGCTGAGTACGTCCATTTCAAAATCCCTGGCTTTGACCGCGTTCGGAGCGGGATCGAAGAAGATGCCGGACCGGATCATTTTCAGGCCAGGTGGCTGCCAGCCAGCGAGAAATCCCATACGGTTGAACTTTCCAAGCGTGGCCGCGTTGCTGAAAACGACAGCAGAGAGGTACGACATCGCCGGATCGCGAAACAGGCCTGCCGGAATCCCTTCGGGACCGAGGAGCTTATCGACGACCGACCCAACGGCGCGCGGTCCGTCCGGGCCCATTTCGACCTTCGCGTGGACCCCATAGAGATACGACGGTAGGGCTTCTCTGCTCCAGACCATCGAACTCGGGGCGTGAAAATCCGCAATTGCAAGTGCGAACGGTTTTCCCAGCACGTGCGGCAGCTTCTCGTATCCCCGTTGAATCTTGCTTCTTAGAGTTTTGGCGAATCGCACGGCGGGGGCGCCAAGGAGCCGTTCCTCCTGGGATTCAGGCGCAAATGTTGGAAAAGTGAGCCCCTGAATTTTCACTTCTTTTGGATTTGCGGTGACGGCCTCCACAAAACATTCATGGCCGGCACGCTTGATAAGGAAGTCCGGCGATTCGTGATCCTGGAGCACTGTGACGCCTTGCTCCCGAAATGCGGCCAGCAAATAGAGCTCGAAAAGGCGCGAGTCGAAGTTCGTCGTTTGAAAATCGGATACAAAATTATCGTCGGGGTTCGGCATTGCGAGATAGATCTCGCCAACAGCAATCGCCGCAGGAACGTGGTTCGGTGTTCCGGTGAGCAGCTTGAAATTCTCGCCCGGCTTCCTGTTTCCTATCTCCAAAAGTGGCGGCCGCTTCTTGACTCCGGGCTGGATCGATTCGGGCGGCTCCCCTGGGCGCATTGCGGCCTTCAGTTCTATCAACGCAGCGTCATGCGACGCAAATCCCGACTTGCTGGATGTTACGACGAAGCAGTGATCGATGCGTCGGCGAAACGCACGGATGGCGAGAGCGCCGGTGTTGTGGTCGAGCAGCACGCCGCCAACACTTCTGGCGTTGTCGCATTTCCATCCGGAGACGACAACGTAGGGCTCGAAGTTCGGACCCTCAGGCAGGGCCAGACCATAAAGATTAAATTCCCGTTCGGGAATCGGAACCACCAGCATGATTTCTCAAGGCTATCCCAAGAGCTTAAAGGTCGGAAATGCCATGAATGATAACGTCCTTTATCATTCTCTAAACCAACTGGCAAGGTCTGGTTTTTCCTGTCTGTCTAGAGACGCGTTATTGCCCAAGATTGGGAGTCATAGCTCGCCCCAGTGAACGGCAAGTGCGTTGAGTTTCTCTTGGAGCCAGTCGATAAGGTGAGCACGCCAAGGAAGCTCGGCTTGACGCCGGGACCGGTCTGCGCGGCAGCGTTCGGCAGCCGCATGGGCACCTGTGACCGTAATTCCTGAGCTGTCACCCCTACTAAGCAATAGAGATGAAAAAGGGCACCGGGGCTTACACAGATCGAAGTTTGGACGGTCGAAGAGGCCCGGCACAAAGTGATACATCTGGGCTCCAGCATCCGCCACACCAAGCGGGGCAAGGACCATCATGAGGAGCTGAAGCATTTCGAAACTGGCCGTACTCATGCTGAAGGCAAATACGTTTTCGTTGCGTTTGATAAAATGATCGTCCGGCAAACCTTCGATGTAACGCGGATCATCAAAATACCCGTCGCGTTCGATCGAAACCAGGCCGGGATCGTATTGTTCCCCACATTCAAGACAACGCCGGCCAGGACCGGCAATGTGAGCGCGCCAATCGGCGGCATGTAAACCTTTCGTGTTGCTTGCCGTTACGAGAATACCCCCATCGATAACTGGGATGAGATGGGTATAGGCGATATAGTTTAAAACGCTTCGCGGCCAGGGACGATCAACGCATGAGAAGAGAACGTCGCAATCGAGCGCCGCGCGGAACCCCTCTTCCTCGACGATACTGCGTTCGATCATTTCGACTGTGAAGCCTGACGCCGTAGCGCTCCGTTTGATCGTTTTGCCGAGCACCTGGACTTTAGCACGTGCCATTCGAGCATCACGCGGATAGGCGTGAAGAAGCCGATCAAGGTTGAGTTCCTCTACCGTATCAAAGTCAATCAACGTGATGTGTTCAAAGCCGGTGCGTGCAAGTGCCTCTGCAATGATGCTGCCTACGCTGCCGGCACCGACGATTCCCACGCGAATTCGGGCCAGGTTTGCCTGTTTCGCGGCACCCCACGCCGAAATAGTTCTTCGGAGTGATTCTGAGGCAACTGGTGGCGGTATGAGACTGTCGTTGAACGTAACGCGCAGTTGTGAGCCGACAGCCCGCACCGTGGAACACCAACGGCGTTCGTATTTCGAGGGGGCGGTTTTCTCCCAAAACCGCGCACTCCACGACCGGTCGTTGCCGGCAGTGAGGCCGATTAAGGGCAGTCCTGTTGCCCCTTTTGCTGCGGCCGCATGTTCTTGCTCGGCGCGAATATCGTCAGCACTCATGTCCTGCCAGCCCGGTCCGGGATGACTATGCAGCAATGCCAGTCCTGCTCCTAACTTAGCTGCTTCCACCGCTGCGCGTTCGAAATAACGCGCTTCGAAGCTCGCATTCCCATGCACATGCCGCTCTCCCGATTGTGGCAATATCAACTCGTGGAGGAGTGCAGTTTTCCGCTGATGACCATTGCTGGGGTACCATGTCGCGAAGCATAGATCCTCTTGATGGTCAGCACGGATTAAATGGGCTAGCAAGGCGTCGTCTATTTCGCCGCGAATTGCCACACTGAACGAAGAGTCCGTCATAACGTATCAAAGAGTCTGTGGATGTGAGCCATATAGTCGGCGGCGTTCCGGCGAGTTTCCGCCCAATGCTTAATGGGTCGGCTCCAGTATTGCCAGTCTTTCCCGAAGGGGCTTTCGTGGACCCCACCGACCGGATGTGGTACCTGTTCAGCATTCATAGGCAACAATCGCGGGCGCACGTGCGGCCCCGAAGGCGGGTTAAGCATGAAGTCCGCGTTGGCGATGAAACCGAGCATGATGTCTTCACCAGCCCGCTTTCCGGTCTCGATCCTGAAGGGAAAAGAAATTTTCTCACCCTCCTGGGTGACCGTGTAGCCAAGCTCCTTCAACTGCTCCGCAAAAGATTTCATTCCTACTGCCTCGACACCGGCGTCGGCTTGATGGAAACTGATATGAATTTCATGTGCTGATGCATGCGGATTCGCTCATCTGGTTTCCCTTCAAAGGAAATGTGCTCGGGGAACACTTCCGCAAGGTAGTTTGCGGCAGGGTCGATTCCCGCGTGAACCAGGATTTCACTGGCAGTAAGGTGCCGGTGCTTTGTGGTTTGGTCCTCGTCGTTCACCTTGTATTCGATCACTTGGTGTTCTGTCACGAACCGCATGTGCGGGACCATGTGTATCGCTTCGTCCGGCCTATCCTGAAAATCGACATGCTCAGGATGCGTCTCCAGGAGAAAGTGCAAGCCGGGATCGATCTCAGCGTGTTTGAGAATTTGTCGTGCAGTCATCGTCTGATGCTCTGTTTGCTGGCCAACGTCGTTGACCCGATACTCGATGCGTTCCATGGTGATCTTGCTCCTTGCGATTTTCTCGCGGAAGCGATACTTTCTTACGAATGAAACACTACACCCTTCCCTATTCCCAGTCAAACAAATTCTTACGTGTAAGACAGGAGGCACTGTGAAAGCTCTAACGGTTCATAGCTTAGGCCGGCTTGCGCTCGAGCGACGCGCATCGCGTGGTATCCGCGAAGTCGCCGCCGAAGTCGGGGTCAGCCCGGCAACATTGTCACGAGTCGAGCGTGGAAAAATGTCTGACCTCGATACCTTCGGTAAAATCTGCAAATGGTTGCGAGTCGATCCGGCATCGGTTCTCGGCATCGCCACCGCTAAATCGGAATCATCAGGCCTTTCCGTTCATTTTCGGAAGGACCAAGCCATTTCGCCGGAAACAGCGAAAGCCCTTGCCCAAATGATTCTTGCCGCGCAAAGAGCGCTCATGCAATTGGAGAAGGATGGCAACTAAGCGTGTACAAGCGTGGGTTCAAGAGTTGGTGCGAAAACACCTCTGCAGCTCTGAGGTCGGAATTGAGGCTGAAGTCAGTTGACGCGCTCGACCCCAGGAAACTGGCTGCCCATTTGGAAATAGTTGTATGGAAGCTCGAAGAGGTCCCCGGCATCCCTGCCGAATGCGTTGCGGTGTTGCGCGCTGATTCCGATAGCTGGTCGGCGGCGACCGTTTGCGCCGGAGCGCGACACGCCGTGATTCTGAATTCCGGTCATTCCCCCGCCCGAATGAACAGTGATTTCATGCACGAGCTTTCCCATCTTGTGCTGGCGCATACACCAGCTCGCGTGGATGTCTCCAGCGATCAAATCTTGCTTTTGAGTACGTATAATCGAGCCCAAGAGGAAGAAGCCAATTGGCTGAGCGGGGCGTTGCTTTTGCCCAGGGATGCGCTTTTCAACATTCGCCAGACACGATTAACGGATCAAGCCGCCTGTCGATTCTATGGTTGCAGCCAGGACATGCTGACCTTTCGATTCAAAGTCACAGGCGTAGATCTTCAACTTAAGAGATCGCGTCCTCGCGGGGGGTAGAGCGTAACATTACCGGATTTGCAAAAATACGGCATGCTACAGGTCTACTTTACGCTTTTCCCTGGAGGCTGAACCGAAAGCCCGATCATCGCTTTCTCTAAAGCCGCGCAGCGAAATAGAATATCGACACTGACAACGTCCTTTATCACACGCTACCAGAACACGCGACCTGATTGTATAGTCAGGGCGATTTTCACCTCCAACTGAGACAGGAATGCAACAATGCCTTTCACCACGCTCACCGATGAACAAGAACTCGAATTATCACGGCTGTCCCGCGTCTACTGGCAGGAAGCGCTACGCTGCGAGAAAGCCAAGTCCTACCTGGCCGGATGTATCATGCTTGGCTCCGCGCTTGAGACCATACTGATTTTGATGGTCAACTGTTTTCCGGACGAGGCCGAGCGTACCGGTCAACTTCCGAGAGATCCGAAGAAACGGAACAACCTCTTGAAGTGGGAGCTCTTCGACCTGCTGGCAGTAGCGAAAGCGGCGCAATGGCTACCGTCCGCCCCGAACGGCGACCGGAACAGCAGAAAGGCACAGATCGGCGACTATGCTGAGGTAGTTCGTATGGTCAGAAATCTCGCGCATCCGGCGCGCTATCTCAAAGATCATTACCGCAAGAAAGTTACGAACAACTATCTTCAAACACAGTTCGAGCTCGTGCTCCTCTGCCGCGACTGGCTTCAGGCCCGCAATAACAAGGCACTCTTGGAACATATGAAGACAGAAGGTATACCTTAGCTTACTTCCGGTCGCGGCAAGCTCTACGACGAAGCGCGGCTGTAACCCGGAGAAACCGGTGAGCTACTTTGCGACGTATTAAGGATACAAGAATGACGCAAACCTATATTGCTGAGACGTTGCTCAAATTCATGGAGCGAATCAAGGAGATTGAAAGGGCCTGGGAGTCGAAGAAGGATGGCGAGCCCGGCCTTTGGTATCGGGGTTCGCGAAAATCGAATTGGCCTTTGCTTCCGAAACTCTATCGACCTCACAGCACTATCAACGAATTGCTTTCTGCCGAAGATGAAATCCGCGAAGAGTTTGTAAGGCGTGCTCCCGGTTTGACCAGCTACAAACCAGCGAATGCCTGGGAGTGGTACTTCCTCATGCAACATTACGGCGCGCCGACACGCTTGCTTGATTGGACAGAAAATCCGCAGATAGGTCTCTACTTCGCTCTTAAGGACAGCGACGGCTTACATGATGCAGTGGTATGGGTCATCGATCCCTGGTGGCTGAATGGGATCGTACTGGGAAAGGGTTACTCCGAGGTGCTTCCTGCCGGGTCACCCGGCTTGTCTGAAGCAGATGCTCGAAGATACCAGCCTTGGCTTCCAGATCGTTTCGACGCCAAAGCCAAGCTGACCACGAAGTTGCCTGTCGCCATTTATCCGACGCAGTTCGATGCTCGAATCGCGGCCCAGCGTTCTTGCTTCACCGTGCATGGGCGCCGTCGCGCCCGCTTGAATGAGCTTTTTCCTAAACCAACAGACCATTTGGCAAGAATTGTAATTCCCAGTTATGCGACGGACGATATTCGCGATGAGCTAGATGACTACGGTATCGACGAAGCTGTAATCTATCCCGATTTGGAAGGACTCGGAAAAGGCGTCACTAGGCATTGGCTGCCCGACGATGATGAAAAACTACCGCACACAGGCATTCTTACCAGGCTGAAACCGTCTCCGATTCACGGGGTGGGTGTGTTCGCCATCGTCCCAATTAAGAAAGACACACGACTGTTTTCTCAAGATTCGGATGAAATGAGATGGATAAAACCGGACCAGCTGCCAACAAACAGCTTACGCAATTCTATGATGATTTCGCTGTCGTAAAAAATGGCAAGGATGGCCGTCCCGAACGATATGGCTGCCCTCGTCGTTTTGATTGCCTTACAACGTCGTGGTATCTGAATGATCCGAAGCCGGGTGATAGACCGAATGTCAGGTGTGATGAGAATTACGACTTTTTGGCGCTCCGAGACATCAAGGAAGGCGAGGAACTGACTGTCGATTCCACTACGTATAGCGATCACGCAGTATCCAAGCCCATTAAGACAAAAGGCTCAGTGCGCAAGAAAATAAAGAAAGGATGACATTTCGGGTCCTTAATCGTCCTCCTACCCTCTTCTGGAGGCATGCTGATCTTAACGCGCCCGTGAAGACCAAGTTCACCGCAGCCGGACTACGTCCCATAACCTTTTTTTATGGGCCTCAATCCTGTTACATCAAGATGCCCGCGATTCATCAACGGTCGCGCATACTCGGCCGACTCGATGTGGGCTAACTTTATTGATGCGACTTTCGATAACGGCGCGTCCCAAGAGAATATACCCGGAGAAGTCGGCGAGCCGTTTTGCGGCCTGTTGAGCGCCGCGACACTTTACGATAATGTACGCTGGCTGGGCAATCCAGCGGTCCAGCGCCGAGATTTATCTGAAAGGGATGCGAAACAAGGATATCCTGGCCAGAATTAATAAAGGAAGTCTGGCCGCCTTCGCCTAATCAACAAGTGCAGCCAGAATCCTCATGACCTCTCTTTAAGCCGTTTCGCCACTTCGATCACAAACTCTGACGGACCATTGTCGAACCGCTTACCGTACCTATTCGTAGTAAATCCCGAGAATGTGATGTGAACTTCGTGGCGAGCCCGTGTCAGACCCACGTAAAACAACCGCCTTGGCTCTCGCTTGCTCTCCACTGTCTTTGCGGCCCAGGATGGCATTCTGCCCTGGTCCATTCCCATCATCACGACAACGTCAAACTCCAGTCCTTTCGCGCTATGAAGTGTAATCAGGTTTACATGATCTCGCGAACCGGCCTGACCACCCAACCCAGCCACGGTGAGCTCTTGCAGTCTTCCGTCCTTCTCGCAAACTACCATAAGATTCCTGACCGCCACACTTTCATCCCTCAACGTCGGCTCTCTCTTCAGCACTGGATCCAGCAAGAGTTCAAACGCTTCCTTCAGCCATACCCACGCCGCTATATCCGGCGTCCGGTGCGCAAAAAGAAAGCGAACCAGGTCTACTTTCAACCGAAAGAGCTCCGACTCCGTCCGCATACGCGAATTGAAACCTTCCCATGTTCGAATAAGGCCTGACAACCGCGGCGCCCCTGTCTTCCACCCACCCGCACACCATGCAGCACAATCTTCGAGCCAACGAGTTACGGGAGTCTTGGCATACGGGCTTCCCCTCATTTATTCCACGGTTACCTGTGACCCTGCTACTTTCCCGCGCCTGTCGTTGCCTCTCTCGCCCCCCCTTGGGGGTCACTTCAAGAAAAGAGGCAACATCATGACAACGAAAACTCTCAACAAAGCAGACCTGGCGCAGTTTATCGGTAGCGAGAACTGGTAACGTCACGGCCTTAACCGCAACGTTCTTTACACCGACGGCGCGGAATATGTGGCCGAAAAAGGCGGCGCTTACTGGCTTCTCGATATCATCGCGATCGCACAAATGCATGAAGCGCGCGTGCGTGGCGAGGAGTTTCAGGTATGGAAGCTCACCGTTCGCCCCGATCACTCCGCGACGGTCGTTTGCGACGATGGCAACAACAACATCATCTACACCCAACACATCGAGTACACCGACTTCCCACTCGATGAAATCAAGTTCTACTTCACGAACAATGCGATCCTATTGGCGAGCGAGTATTGAGTATGCGCAAAGCCCGCGCTGGCCTCCTCGCTGGCGCGGGCTATTTGTTTATTTCTTTTTCAAGGTTAGCGAGCCGATCCAAAATCCAGCCAAAGGAAGGAGGCTCACAAAAAATCATCACAGCCATCTTTTTGTAGTCCTGCTCCAGCACCCCTCGCCGGTTCTCAAGTGGCACGAGGCGAAGGCTTCCAGGCTTAGCCAGGTCGTACCGCACCCAGCCGGAGGAATAAAAAGTCTCTTTATGCTTTACCACTTGCGCCAGAAGCCCCCTGTCACCGAGAGCCTCGTCCTTGATCTTGCCTTCCGCCATCATCGCCACATCATAGTAGTGACGCGAATAGCGCTCAGGTAAAGCCTTCTCAGCCGGACGGTGATATTCGGCATGCAAAATCGTCACCTTCTCCCAAAACGTCCGTTTTCCGAGAAGCGCCACGACCCGCACATCATTCTCCAGAACGACCTTAGGAAAGTGCTCGCCCGCAAACGAGTGGACGGTAAAACTATCACGCGGAACAAACTCAGCATGCGTCCCGAGCTCAAGTATTACTTGCGGTCTCAGATACGAGAGCCTTTTCGTGCTGGCCGCGGGATAATGAAAAAGAACGACGTTCTTGTCGTCCTTGCTCACTTCCAAGCCCCATCCGTCCCCTGCCCCAAGAATTTCTCTGCATTGTTTTCCGAGAACGTCAAGAAACTCACCGCCAATGTAGCGCTGACACTCCTCCATCATCTTTTCAAGAATCTTGTTTCGCTTCGTATTTGAAATGTTTTCTTGCCGTGGGTCGTTCTCACCCTTAAACCCAAGCGCCTCATAATCCACCGCGAGGTCGATGTCTTCCGAAAAGCGATTGATCGCCTTGAATATTTTCGAAAGCGAAGTCCCGCCCTTGAAAAGAAGCCTTCCCTCAAACGCTTTGTTCGAGAAAAGCTGCTTGAGCACCCAACAAGCCCAGAAGTCCTTTTCGATGATGGCCTCGGCCACGCTCATGCGCTCAGCGGTTTCGGAGAAAAGATCCGCACGCGCGCGCGCCTCCATGATGGCAACTTTATTCACGCGCTCTTCTCCGCAAGCTGCTTTGCCACGTCATAAATCCAATCCACGCTGAAACGCGTGTCCTTTAGGAAACGACGCTTCTCTTGAGGACTGAGGCGGCTCCGAAGTGTGTCAATCTCGCGCGGTCCAACATTTTCTTTCCCAAGGTGTCGGAGTGCTTGAACCACGAGCGCCGGTTTGCCCTCCAGTCCTGCCATCGCTTTCGGCCGAGCATGCTTAAAAAAAATGCTCCGCCGGCCAATCTCCACTTTTTTGTTTGGGCCATCTGTCAGATAAATGATCTTCGAGGGCACTTGCGTCGAAAGCCCGAGGAGATTTGCAGCCCACGCCCCTTCGGGTACGATCTTCCACCGCTGACGTCTTGCTATGGCCTGAGCTGCCTCATCAATGTCAGGGCTTAGTTGGCCACCCAGGGCAGCATTGAACCGGGGTCTGTCGTAAAGACCTCTACGGATACGCCTGATCTTTCCCTCATGCGTCAGGCTATGCAGTGCCACATCTATCGTCGTCCGGCTGGCTATATCGAGGAAGTCCTTTGCGGAGAAAGCTTTACCGTCCTCGAACCGCTCAATCCTTCTAAGTATCTGATTCCGCATTGTTTGCATGGCTTTTCCCGTCCCATCGATTAAGAAAAAATGTACTACTTTTTCTTAATCCAAGCAAGCAGTTCCAGCCAGCATCCCCGCCCCTGCCCTCCAGGGCATCAAGCGCCAGCTCCAAAAGCTCACACAGCGGGACCTCCCTTTCCTCCGCGAGCTTATAGAACCGCTCGACGGTGTCCGCTGACCGACGACGAGCCAATCAAAGAGCATCCGTGTCGCTGCCAAGTGCTGTTTTACTGAAGGTGGAGCCAATCTCTTTTGTAGTGTCTCTACATAAACAGACACATGAACGGGCTCGATATCCGCCAACTCCCGCAGATCGCTTTTTTCGCAGTGCAAATTCCACAGCAGCCCGCGCATAAGTCCTCCGGGTGTGCGGATTTCTTATATTGGCCGTGAAGAATTCGAGGAAACGCCTGGCAGCACTCTCATCGGGGGCAAACAGCTTTGGCAGCGTCGGTGCGCCCGAAAGTACCTGAACGACGCCCTGGCCCATCTTGTTCCCTACTGCCGATTAGTGAATGATAACGTCCTTTATCATTCATAGTACTGCCCCCAAAAGAGCCGCAAAGGATGTTTTATGTTGTCAGCTTCAATCAATTGGTTCGCCCAACGGATGAACGAACCTTTCTCCGCAGAAGAACTGAAACGGTTTCCTCTTTTTGCGCCTCTGGCGCTACTCCGTTCTTGAAGCAAGAATTCGCCTTGTAACATTCCATCCACGCCAGTTTTCACGAATTCACAAAACCACAACTCTCTTCGGTAAGTTCCCCACGGAACTCTCTTTTCCCCCTCTGCCCTTCCTGCGAGAAGACTGCGCCTAGACCGCCCGCTTCTTCTGTCAAGGGCGTCCGCTTCGCTCCCGTGAACGCGAACCCCGCGCGCCCTTGACAGCGCGGGCGGCTAGTCGCCGAGGACCTCTCAGGAAGGGCATTTGCTTTTAATGCACCGCTTCGCGTTGCCTCGAAAGCAAAAATCAAACCCTTCAAGGGAGTTCGACTCATGCAGCAAACCAAACAACAACCCTTGTTTCCACTCGGCCAAATCGTCGCCACACCCGGCGCGTTGACCGCTCTCGAAAAGGCAGGACAGACCCCGATGGAGTTCCTGACTCGGCACGTTCGCGGCGATTGGGGCGAGCTGTGCGAGGAAGACCGCAAGGAAAACCAGTTGAGCCTGGAACGGGGATTCCGGCTGTTAAGCAGCTACCGCACCAATGCAGGTGACGCAAAACTCTACGTAATCACCGAAGCAGACCGCAGTGTGACCACGATTCTTTTGCCGGAAGAGTATTGAGAATTTCGAAAAATCAATAAAGGAGAATAAGAGATGAAAACGAGTGAGGCAGTGAAGCCATTGCAGGAGTACGTAAGCGTTTCCATTGCAGAGTTAACCGAATCCAGCACCAACCCCCGCAAAGTGTTCGATGAGCAACGGCTGGAGGAACTGGCCGACAGCATCCGCAGCAAAGGGGTCCTCTCGCCGCTTCTGGTGCGGAGAACAAATAGTCATTTCGAGATCGTCACGGGAGCACGGCGCTACCGCGCCGCGCAGCGTGCGGGTTTACGGGAAGTTCCCGTCCGCATCGCTTCTCTCACCGACGAGGAGGCACTCGAAACGCAAATCGTCGAGAACATTTTGAGGGCCGATGTGCATCCGTTCGAGGAAGCGCAAGGGTTTCGCGCTTTGCTCGACCGCGAAGGGGCCGGGTACACCATAGAGAAGATAGCAGCCAAGACAGGCAAGAACGCGGCATACATCGCCAAACGGCTCAGGCTCTTGGACCTCATTCCATCTGTGGCCGAGGCTTTCAACGCCGGACACATCGGCGTCGAACACGCCCTGCTCATTGCCAAGCTCGCAGTGGGCGTGCAGGACAAAGCGTTAGCGCACTGCTTCGACGGTTACTACGCGGCGAACGACACCGAGCGCAGCCTTGTGCCCATCAGCCGCTTACAGGTGTGGATTACGCAAAACATTTACCTTAGTCTGAAATCCGTTCCGTTCTCGAAAGACGACGAAACGCTCTTGCCGGAAGCAGAAAGTTGCGCCAACTGCCCGAAACGCACGGGATTCAACACGCTACTCTTCTCCGAAGTCAGGGAAGATTCGTGCGCCGATGCCGCGTGTTTCAATCGCAAGCTCGACGCGCACATCGCCCAACGCGTCACGAAGATGCCAAATCTCGTGATGATATCGGAGAACTACAAGGCGACGGGCGAAACGCCCATCCTCCCGCGACGCAACTATGTTGAAGTCGTGACCCGGAAAAGCAAGAAGGGCAAGGAAGCAAGGCCCGAAGAAAAGCTCTGTGGCCATATGACCCCGGCCATTCACGCGGACGGCGTGGACAAGGGCCGTCTCGTGAAAGTCTGCGCAGACACGACCTGCAAGATTCATTTTGGAGACCGGCAGCAGGAAGAAAAACAGCGGCTGCAATGGAAGGCGGAAAAAACCGCTGCCAACCGGAAGGCGAAAGAAACGCTCGCCTTCCGGCACCGCCTTCTGGCCGACGTGCTCAAGCGGGTAACGCCGCAATTCGGAACCGAGGAGCTACGCATGGTGGCGCAGTTTCTCTTGCGCTCGCTGTCACACGAACTGGCGTGCCGCCTTGCCAAACGCCACGGCTTGCAAAACCCGAAAGACGTCAATGATTGGCAAATGGCCGAGAAAGCGCGGACGCTTTACAAAGAGGCAGACGCGGCGGCGCTGGCTGTTCTCATTTTCGAGGCCATGCTCATCAGCCCTGCCGGAAACACGTCCGCGAACAAGGACGACGACCCGCTGGCGAACGCAGCCAGCCTTTACAATGTTGATACGAAGGCGTTGCGCGCTGCCGTTGCCAAAGCCGAGAAAGAGAAAGCGCAGAAAAAAAACAAGCACGCCAGCAGGAAGGAGAGAACCGCGCCCAAACCAAAAACCGCTCGAAATTAGCGGAACCGCAAAACCGAACGGGCCGTCCTCCACCGGACGGCCCCGTTCTCCTTACTTATCCTCAGTCATGCGACGTATTCCAAGGCATCGGTTGTGAGGGAAGGACACTCCGAGGACTGACCAGCCCTCTTCTCTGTCATTCAAGGATTCACCGAAGCGGCGCGGTCTGGAGCCATCTCCGCGAGGCGCATGGCCACCCCGGTGACGCGGCCCACGATTTCCCCCTCCAGTGGATAAGCTAACTGCCCCGTCTTCACGGGAGACAGAGGATGGGGCACGAGCAGCAGCAGGTTTTGCTTCATCTCACACCAGCTACAGGCATACCCCCGGCGCAATTCCACAAAATAGACTGGGCGCTCCTCCATCGTGTGGTGGGGACCAGCAAGGACCTTTCTCTGGTTCACGTCGATCTGCACGAATGTTCCCGGCCTAATCAGCGGAAAGAGAGTGAAATCCTTAAGCCCAACGTAGCCGTAGAGCGCGCGCTGTGGACTCAGGCGCTCGACCAGGGCCACCGGGATGTCGCCCCAGATCGCCACAAGCTTCGAGAGCAGGTTGGTGTTGTCGAGTGCACCGTCATTGCGAAAACGAAGCGGAAGAGTCACTGTCTCGGAATCCGTTAGATGCGCACTCCCGAGGAGGTGCGTCCTCGGGGCGGAGAAGTTGGCATGCTCCCGCCCGAGTTCCCCGATGCGCACGTTGTAATAGCCCACCAACTCCCGCACGGACCGGCCGTACGCGTATCCGAGGCTATAAAATTTGAAAATGCTGGGCACGCCATCCCCGTTTTCGATGCCGGTCAGCCAACCATGCGAAATTACGTACTCCAGGTTGTTCTCTTTAGCGGCGATGGCCATGCTGCGGTCCTGGACCTCGCGGATCGTGAGGCCGAGACGGCTGCGCAACTCCTTAAGCTTCGCGCCCGCAGAGCGCGTCGGATCGCTGGGCTCCATTGCCTCGCATAATACGTGCTCTCTGAAAGTATTGTCTAGCGAATAATCTTAGTCGGAAATTCAATCCGTTCATCCGGTTTCTCCCGCTTTCTCGCCCCGTTACGCTCGGTTTGGCCGGGATCCCGGCCAGACCAATATTCCGCACCACAGTTGAGCGCAATTCGCCGACGTTTGACCTGCAGCGAACCCGCGTGCCTCTCTGCTCCGGGCAAGAAAAGGATTCCCGACATGAAAGGCAGCCGGGCATCTCGCTCCCGCTCCCTCTCGGACACCGTCCCCGGTTACGGCGTCGCCGAGCGCGTCGAGCGGATCCTTGCGACCCGGAATCTCACGGTATCCGAGGTCTCACGGGAGCTCCGCCTGCGCTATGGGCAGATGCCTCACTACCTTGTGCCCCACGATTTCTATTACGATCTCGGCCATCCCCGCTACAGCCCCAGGATCGAACAGGTCCTCGCGCTCAGCCGCATTTCCAAATACCGTCTTGCCGACTGGCTGACCGTCTTCGGCCTTCACCTCGATGACGTACCGCGCCTCCGGGCCGACTTTCCCGTGGCGCGGACTTGCCTCCTGGACCCCACCACGTATGACCGGGCAGCTTGGATCGGCTGGTTTCGCGACGCACCCCGCGCTGCCGCCCCGCCCGCTGTTGCCCCACTCGGCCAGCTTCTCATTCCCGGCAACCCGCGCCGCGCGGATTCTCTTCTTGCTCCCGAACCTTCGCCGTTTCTCTACGCCAAGATCGGGCGGCAGGACGCGTTCGCGTTTCCCGATTTATTGCCGGGGAGCATCGTGAGGGCGGACACCCGCAGCGTCGGCGAACTGCTCCGAAGCATGCAGAACAAAAACTCCGAGCGGCTCTTTCTCGTGGAGTACGGTCAAGGGCTCGTCTGTTGTCGGTTGCATACGAGAACGAAAGACAGGGTCACGCTCCGCGCATCGACACTGCCGTTTGCGCAAACCGAGCTGCGGCTCGGCTCGGAAGCCCGTATCCTCGGAGTCCTGGACTGGGAACTCCGTCCTTTTAAGAGTGCGCGGCCTGAAGTTCCCACGGCTTCCATGAAGTTTCTAATGCCCCAAACTCTTCCGCCGACCGAGACGCAGCCAGGCCTCCGCGAACTTCTCGAACGTGCCCGGTTGCGCAGCGGACTCTCCATCCGCAACGCCTCCGCGACGAGTCGCTGGATCGCCGAAGCCCTTCGAGATGAGAGATACTTCTGCTCTCCCACATCGCTCACAGACTATGAGACGGGGCCTCGATTGCCCGTGCAAGTCCACAAGATCGTCTCGGTATGTATTCTCTACTCGCTTGGCTTCTGGGAACTTCTCGCAGCTGCGGGCCTCGACACCGGCGATTCTGGTCGCGAACCCATTCCGGATGGGCTCGTTGGCCGCGGTACACCGGATGCTCCACGGACGGCGAACGATGCTTCTGCCCGAAACAAAAAACAGCCGCGTTTTCTGTCGCCACTGATCGCCGAGTTCCAGGAGATTCCGCTCTTTCTGCGGCACTCGTTGTCCACGGTCGCGGGTCTTCCTGATCTCTCTCTGCGCGATGTGTTCTGGACCGGGGGCAGAACCGTTTCGCTCCATCCGTACCTAAAGGACGCCGTTTTCGTGTCCGTCAACCGGCGCCTGAAGAATCCCGTCTTCTTGAAACGAAAGCCACTTTGGGAGCAGCCTCTCTACATCCTCCTGCTACGGGACGGAACCTACCTCGTGGCGGGCTGCAGCCTCGAAGAGAGCACTCTCGTCGTACACCCGTTTGCGGACGGCTTTTCTCGTCCGCAGATGCTTCGGAATGGAGCAGATGCGGAAGTGGTTGGCGAGGTCACGGCGCTCTTCCGCCGGCTACGATGACCGTTTTCTGCGCACTCCTCGGAAGCTCCCGAGCGTTTCTTTCGTGTGTTTTCCCTGTAGTCCTTGATAGGAGGCCCGAAACCCGAACAGTTGCTCCTTTCTCTATCGCCCGGGGAGGAACTTTTCCTACTCTGAAGGTTTCCAGAAAGAGACTGAGTCCCATTTCACTTCGTTCACTTTCGAAAGTTGTTCCCGTCGAACTCCGCTGGCTTACGACCGCGCTTCGTCCCGTGTGGACCCTGCACGCCGCGAGTTTCCTCGCGTTTACCTTCGGCAGCGCACTCGGACTTCTCGGCCCGCTCGTCCTCCGATGGCTCATCGACAGCATTCTTCCAGGGCGCGACGCGTGGCTGCTTGTTTCCGCCGTCGCTCTTCTCTTCCTGAGTTATGAAGGACGAGTCGTCTTCACGAGCCTCGGAAGCTGGTTGACGGTCGCGGCCTCGCAAAAAATCGTCTTGGCGCTTCGCCTCGAACTTCTGAAACATCTCGACAGCCTCTCGGCTGAATATCACGAAGCCACTCCGACGGGAGAAAAACTCTATCCGCTCCGGGAACCCGTGGATGAGATCGCCTATCTCGGCTCCGACCTTTTCCCCGGGATCCTTCGAACGCTTCTTTCGACCGCTTTCACCATCTTTGCGATGGGCGCACTGAGCTTCCGCCTCACCCTCATCGTTCTGCCCCTCGTGCCGGTGTTTCTTGTGACCCGGCACCACTTTCGTCAGCGGCTCGGACGGCATGCCGACGATCTGCAAGACAAGCGACTCGAAGTAAACTCGTTCCTCGAAGAGCACGCTCCCTCGGTCGTCCAGATTCAGTCGTTACAGCAGGAAACGCGCCGCGAGCGCCAGGCGTACCGGCTCTTCGCCAAGGCCGCGCGTTCGCAACTGCGGCTCGCACGGACCGGCGTGTTCTTCAGCATTTTCACGAACCTCGCCATCGTGCTGGCCATCTCCGCCATCCTCGGCTACGGCGGCGTAAGGGTGCTCCGGGGAGACCTCACCATCGGAAGCCTGGTGGCCTTTTATAGCTACCTCGCCCAACTCTTCGAACCGTTGAGCGGGGCCATGGAGATGTATGCGCGGGCGCAGAGGACGTTTTCGAGTATCCGGCAAGTGCGTGCCGCGCTGGCCCTGCGGCCTACGATCCAGGAAAGTCCGCACGCTGTTCGGTTGCCTTGCGGTGCTTCCTCGGACCTCGAGTTCCACGAACTCCGGTTTGCTTACCCGGGCGAAAAAGAGCTTCTCCATATCCCCCGACTCATGATTTCCGTCGGAGAACGCGTGGCGCTGGTAGGAGAAAACGGGGCTGGCAAAAGCACGCTCGCAAAGCTCGCCGCCCGCCTGTACGATCCCGATTCAGGGTACGTATCCTACGGCGGGGTGGATCTTCGCGCGATTCGCCTCAGAGAGTTGCGCTCGGTAGCCGCCTATCTCCCGGCCACGCCAGTCCTATTCGACGACACGCTCGCCGTGAACCTCCGCCTGGGACGGGTCCAGGCGACAGAAGAGGAGCTTGCCGAGGTACTCCATGCCGTGGACCTCACGGCTTTTGTCGAGAGTCTTCCCTTGCTCTACCAACAACCGCTGGGTCCAGGAGCGTCGCGCCTCTCGAGCGGACAACGGCAGCGCGTCGCCCTGGCCCGGGCGCTCCTCAGGAAGCCGCGCATTCTGATCCTGGACGAGGCGACTTCTTCGATGGATGCGGCGGTAGAACAGATCGTTCTCGACCGTACCCGGCTCCTTCTTCCGTTCTCAACCGTTGTCTTGCTGTCCCACCGCCTTTCTTCTGTTGCTTGGGCGGACCGCGTGATCGTCCTCGAAGCGGGAAAAATCGTTCGCGACGAAAACGTCAAGGCAACTCCAAGAAGCGACGGCAGCTCTGAGGCGTAACTGCCTGGAAATCCCGAGCCCTTTCCTACGGCCGGCGGGCTCGGGTTCACTGGCTCGGGCTTGATTAGGCCCGGAATCCGCGCACTCCCCCGAAGCTCGTTTCGTCTCCTGCTATCCGTATCTTGTTGTCCTGCCTAGGGAATTCGCTAGCCATGACCGAATCTCGAACAGTTTGCGATGTTTCTGGCTATCGGACGCCGCAAGTGGCAACGTGCGTGGAATCCGAATGAACCGCAAACTGCGGGAAGGATTCAAAATCGTGCGAGTTGCGGAAAACGTACGGTCCACGCACAGCCAGGATGGCGGTATCGTCCTCGACATCCTCCACGGGCAGATGTTCCGCCTCAACTTCGTCGGATCGAGAATCCTCGAACTCCTGAAGCAAGGCTCTGCGGAACCACAGATCGCGGAACAACTCGCGCGTGAATTTGGGATCGACCGCGCTACGGCAGAAACGGACGTGCGTGAGTTTATCGAAACGCTCGAGAAGCACCACCTGTTGACGGTGCGCAACGGAAATTCCCTCACCTGAGCTGGAGCATCCCTGTGAACATGGAATCACATGAAGAACGCGAGACCCGCCGCATCATTCTCCTCAGGCTCCTGAGGGGAGAGAATCCCGAGGTCCTTCTCGGCTTTGAGGGAACGCATCGGGTTCTTCCGGAGATCCAAATTCCGCGTTGGCAAAGAGTCGCGGAACACCTCACCGCTGTTCTCAGCAAAACCTGCGGGATTCACGCCGTATCGCTGTCTTCGCTTGAGGCTCTCCCTGCGCAATCAGGCTCCCAGCAAATTTGGTACGAAATCATGGAACCATGCAGTCCTGATGACAGAGCTCCACACGATAAGCGCTGGGTGGCAGCCGACTGCCTGGTCGAGAGTGCGTTTCGCGATCCTGGTGACTTTCAAGCGGCGCGGCAGGCGATCGCGCAATCCATGGCCTACGCGCAAAACACAACGAGCGGACCGTTCGGAAGGCTTGGATGGTTCCCCGATCTTCAGCAGTGGGTGCAACACCAAATCGGAACACACGGGCTTCATCTCAACGGGAGGTTCCGCCAGCTCAATGCCTGCCCAACGTTCAGCCTGATTCGCTTTGAAACCGATGGGCCGGCGGTTTGGTTCAAGGCCGTGGGCACCCCAAACCAGCGCGAATATCCTCTCACGCTCGCCCTCGCCCATCTTTTCTCTCGCTTCCTACCAGAGATCATCGCCACGCGACCGGAGTGGAACGGCTGGCTTGCGCGAGAGGCGGAGGGGACCCTCCTTAACGAGTGCTCCACGCTTGCGTCTTGGGAAGCCGTGGCCACGGACCTTGCGGAATTGCAGATTCAGTCGCTCGGAAGGAGTTTGCACCTTCTCGACCCCGGCGCCCGCGATCTGCGTGCATGGGCGCTCGCGGACCTGGTGCAGCCCTTTTTTCGAACTATGAGCGAAATGATGGAACGCCAGACCAAGATGCCGCCCGCGGCCCTCTCCCGCGACGAACTTCATCGTCTCTCCGCACGGGTCCAGGATGCCCTCACGGTTCTTGAAGAGACAGGTATTCCCAACACCCTGGGGCACCTGGATCTCAATCCGGGAAATATCATTTGTTCCCCCACCGGCTGCATGTTCCTCGATTGGGCGGAGGCCTTTGTGGGACATCCCTTCCTCACTTTCCAGTATCTCCTGGAACATTTCAGGCGAGCTTTCGGACAGGACCGTTCACAGGAGACGCAGCTTGTTGCACGCTATTCCTCGCCATGGTGCGTGTTTGTGTCTGAGAGTGAAATCCGCCGCGCTCTCGAGGTTGCGCCTCTCGTGGCTGTTTTCGTGTATGCAACGGGAAACGATCTGTGGACGGACCCACAGAAACTAGAGGACCCGCGCACTGCGGGCTATCTGCGCAGTCTCACGCGCCGGATGGAACGCGAAGCCGATGGACTCGGGGAACGGAGCGTCCCATGCCCAAGCTGATGGAGCCTCCGCCTCATTCCCCCATCGAGGTGGTCACGGATTTTCTGCACGGCGTGCCCGTCGCCGACCCATACCGTTGGCTCGAAGACCAGGACTCTCCCCGCACGCGCGCTTGGATCGCAGAACAGACGCGTTACGGGCGCAATTACTTGGATGCGATTCCAGGACGCGAGATTATACGCCAGCGCATCGCGGAATTCCTTGCTGTTGAAACCCATGACTCCCTCCAGAAAGTCGGAGACCGCTACTTTTTCCGCAAGCGTCTTCCCGACCAGGAACAGCCCTGCATTTACATGCGCAACGGTGCAGACGGCGAGGATCACCTTTTGATTGACCCGCGCGAAAGGGGCACCGGCGAATATACAGCCGTAAAACCGCTGCGAGTTTCCCCTGACGGTCGATTGTTTCTATATGAAGTGAAAGAAGGGGGAGAGAGAACGGGAACCTTTGAGTTGCTCAAGATCGAAACCCGGAAGCGCCTTCCCGATTTTCTCCCTCGCGGATATTTACGCGGCTTCGCCTTCGCGCCGGACGGCAAAGGTTTTTACTACGTTCACGAAGCTGTGGATGCCAAACGGCCTTTCTACCGCGCCGCGTACCAACATATTCTCGGAACGCCACCCAGCGAAGACCAGGAGATTTTCTTTGCCGGTGAAGACGAGAAAATTCGATTCAGTCTATTTTCCGAAGGCAAACGGCTTGTCTTCCTCGTATATCGATTTCTTGAAAAAACACTCACGGATATTTATCTACAATCACTTGAAGGAACCGGCCTGGCAGAACCCATTTTCCGTGGGATCGATTATTCCCTTGGCCTACGGTTGCTTGACGACAGGATTTTCGGCATTACCGATCGCGATGCACCGAATCGTCGCATCGTCGAAATCCGCCTTCGTGACAACGGACAACATGAGTGGGTCGATATAGTCCCAGACACCGGTACGCCCATTAACGATTGGCTTATCGTAGGTGACCGCATCTTTGTCTCCTACATGAGGGAGATGATTCATCAAATCCGCATTTTCGACTTCTCGGGCAAAGCGCTGGGTGAGTTGCCCATCCGAAGCGACGAAACTCTCCGAATCGTTGGCGGTTCGCCAGACAGCAACGAGCTTCTCCTCGAAACGGAATCATTCACTGAACCCATAGGGATTTTTCGCTATTCGTCGAAGACCGCCAACCGAACGCTCTGGGCTAAGCGCAGCATACCCTTTGACCCCACAGATTATGCCCATTCCCAGATTTGGTTCGTGTCTAAAGACGGCACAAGAGTTCCCATGTACCTTGTGGGCCGGCGCGACATTCTCGACGGAACCGGCAATCCGACAATCATGACCTCGTACGGCGGCTACGGTGTGTCCATGACGCCGCAGTTCAGCGTTTTCGTCGCTTTCCTTATAGAGCGCGGCTGCCTATTTGCGCTGCCGAACATTCGTGGCGGCTCGGAATTCGGCGTTGCATGGCATGATGCCGCCAAACGCCGCAACCGCCAGACGGCTTTCGATGATTTTCTTTCCGCCGCCGAATGGCTCATCGAGACTGGTCGCACCGCTCCTAGGAAGCTCGCGATATTCGGAGGCTCGAACTCCGGTCTGCTGGTAGGAGCTGCACTAACGCAGCGGCCGGATTTGTTCCGTGCCGTGGTTTGTATGGTCCCGATGCTGGACATGCTGCGCTACCACCTCTTCGACAATGCCCACGTCTGGAAAGATGAATTCGGTTCAGTGGATGACCCGGATAATTTCGCAGCCCTGGCAAAGTACTCTCCTTATCATCAGGTTCGGCAGGGCGGCGCCTATCCCGCCACGATGATCGTCTCCGGAGACGCCGACCGAAACTGCAACCCGCTGCACGCCCGCAAGATGACGGCCCGTCTCCAGGCGGCGAACGCTTCCAAACATGCCATTTTTCTCGACTACAGAAAGTCTCGCGGTCATTCGCCGGTGCTCCCTCTGAGCCAACGAATTGAAGCACTGACAGATCGCATGGCTTTCCTTTGCGATCAGTTGCAACTGTCGGTGTAAACGGAGGAGTTTTCACATGTCGTTTCTAGTGCTGAACGCGTACTTGAAGTTGATTCATTTCGACCTGTACCTGGCGCGCGGCAATTTTGCAACTCTCTACGACAAGGTTCGCAACTACTCAGTCGCAGCCCGCGTACCAGCTTCAGATGCGATCGAAGAAATCTGCTCGGCCGTCGACATGGCGTGCATCTGGTATTGGAAAGAAGCGCTCTGCCTGCAGCGCTCCGCGGCCACCGCCTGCCTCCTGAAACAGTACGGCGTGCCCGCGCAATTGGTCATCGGCGCGCAACAAATGCCCTTCAAGGCCCACGCGTGGGTCGAAGTGGACGGGCGCGTCGTCAACGACAAACCGTATACCCCCGAAATGTATGCAGTCCTCGACAGGTGCTAGTGCTTCATCGTAGTGCGAAAGCAAGGAGCAACAAATGAGCATTCAGTTTGGAAGATGGAATTCGGACGGCAAGCCGATCGATCAGACGTACCTCGCAAAGGTGAAGCCGATTATCGCCCCGTATGGCCCAGACGATGAGGGTGCCTACGCGATCTCGAACGTCAGCATCCTGTATCGCGCCTTCCACACTACAAAGGAATCGCGGCGTGAGACGCAACCTCACGTCAGCGGGTCCGGCGTCGTAATCACCTGGGACGGCCGCCTCGACAATCGCGCGGAACTCATCCGCTGCCTGCGAGACGTTCTAACAATCAGCGCGACCGACGTCTCCATCGTCGCCGCAGCCTACGAAGAGTGGGGCACCAACTGCTTCGCCAGGCTCGTCGGTGATTGGGCGCTCTCCATCTGGGACGCCAATTCACGTTCCCTGTTCCTCGCGAAAGATCCCATCGGCACGCGCCATCTCTATTATTCCATCGACAGCAACCAAGTCACCTGGAGCACAATCCTCGATCCACTCGTTCTCTTCGCCGGCAAATCCTTCGCCCTTTGCGAAGAGTACATCGCCGGCTGGTTCTCGTTCTTCCCCGCCACCCATCTGACGCCCTACGTCGGGATCCATTCAGTTCCGCCGTCATGTTCGGTAGTCATACGTAATGGAAAGCAAACCGTCACCAAGTATTGGGATTTCGATCCGGCCAAGAAAATCCGTTACAGCACCGACGCCGAATACGAAGAGGGCTTCCGCGCCGTCTTCGGTGAAGCCGTCCGCCGCAGGCTCCGCTCCGACAGTCCCATCCTCGCCGAACTCAGCGGCGGTATGGACTCCTCCTCCATCGTCTGCATGGCTGACACCATCATCGCCCGCGGAGCCGCCGAAACTCCGCGCCTGGACACCATCTCGTATTACGACGACTCCGAACCCAACTGGAATGAGCGCCCCTACTTCACCAAAGTCGAGGAAAAGCGCCGTCGCACCGGCACCCACATCGACGTAGGCTCACAAGAGCTATTTAAGTTCGAACTCGACATTGACCATTTTGCGGCAACTCCGGCCTCCAGCGGTGGTCACCCGTCCGAAACTAGCCGTCAATTCGCTGCTATTATGGCCTCGAAAGGGAACCGGGTAGTTCTCTCCGGTATCGGGGGCGACGAAGTCACCGGCGGCGTGCCGACACCGACACCCGAACTCGAAGATCTTCTGGCAAGAGGTCAATTCAGGACTCTCGCACAAAGGCTAAGAGTATGGGCCCTCAACAAGCGCAAGCCGTGGTTCCACTTGCTTTTTGAAGCGGCTCGGTCATTTCTCCCTTCGGCTCTGGTCCGCATTCCGAAGCACATGCGTCCGGTTCCGTGGCTTAATCCCAATTTCGTCAAACGGAATCTCTTAGCCTCGCGGGGCTACGAAACCAGGTTGACACTTTTCGGCCCTGTGCCCAGTTTCCAAGATAACCTGAGCACACTTGATGTGTTACGAAGACAGCTACACTGCTCTGTCTTGTGGTCAGAACCGCCCTACGAGAAACGTTATCCATACCTGGATCGCGCACTGCTTGAGTTCGTGTACGCCATTCCCCGGGAACAACTCGTCCGCCCTGGCCAGCGGCGCTCCCTGGTACGTAGAGCACTCATCCAAATCGTCCCGGAAGACCTCTTGAACAGGAAACGCAAGGCCTTTGTTGCCAGGAAACCAATGGCAGCAATCTCGACCGAGTGGCCGAGGCTAGTCGACATGACTAAGGATATGGTCAGCAGTTCCGCTGGAATTATTGACCCAAATGCACTTCTGCATTGCCTAGAGGAAGCGCGGCACGGCCTCGACATCGCTTTGATCTCGCTGTTGCGCACGCTAAGCATCGAGTCCTGGCTCCGTCGACTCAGAAATTGCAATTTATCGAACATTGTAGTGTCTAAGATGAATGATCACCCGCGAGCGAAGGGACACCTGATAGTCGTTTCCGCACAGCAAATAAACAATTTACGCAAAACCGAGGGCGTCTGAAGGGCGCCAGCTAAGCCGCGGAGTCCAGGAAACCCACGATCGATCCTGGAATTCCAACTCTGGCAGCATTTTGATGCTGATTGCGAAAGAGATTCAACCCGAACGGGTTGAATGTTGGTTGATTCTAAATTGAACAGGAGAATGATCACAATGACTTACAACAAACCACAAGTCGTAAAGCTAGCAGGAGCAGTTCAAGCGATTCAAGCCCACATGTCCAAGAGCATCCTTGTTCCAGACAATAACCCTTCGACCACGCAAACAGCTCCGGCCGCTTATGAGGCAGACGAATAGCATTCGAACAGGGCGCTCAGCCGTTCTGGGCGCCCACTCAATCTCGTGTATGCCACAGCCAAACGATGCCCGGGTCCATTTCAGGAAAATGATCGAATCTGGTGAAATTGGTCGGTTGCCTCAGAAACAATTGTCGGCATAACGGCCAGGAATTCCCTCTATTAGCGAAACGGAAGATTGCCCTGGTTGGGGGCGCGCAACGATTCCAAATCAAAGTTCGGGTCTTCGCCAGATGTTGGATATTACCGGCCCTGCATCACGGTTACTGGGTGCGTCTTGGCAATGAATCGGTCCGTGCGTTTTCTGCAATTCGCTGATTCCGGAGCTGTCTCCACAGCGATAATTGCTTGGCTTTGACGGAATCTTTCCCCTCTTCCCCCTTGAGCCAAAAACAGAACCAATCAACATTCCCCTGTTGTGAATCCATTCGTTCCTGCGGCTTCTGAAGTATGTGCTGACCAGTGGGGAAATAAATAAGATCCACAGATTTCCCCTGTTTCCACAATGAAGAGTAGATTTCCCACTCCTCCAAAATGCTCGCCGGAGCTATGGCTTCGATTCGAAGAGGCGTCTCAATTTGGTCGAGATGAAAACCGGGGGCACGCTCCGTCCATCTCCTCAAACCGCTTCCAAATGGAGGGCTCCCGTAGATTTGCGCACTATCGTCGTGAGACTGCCCAACGCTGAACAAGAGGTATTGCACGTAACTTTCATCCACTCCATCTGCTAGAGTTGCTGCAGCATACCGTTTCGGATTCTTAATGAGCGCGCTTTCCACGTAGTAGCACGTTCGGCTAAAACCGATAATCCCGACCTTCTCCGGATTGATCAGACCGTTGGCTACCAAACGATCGATGGCCGACCCAAATCCCTCGATTTGGTCTGAAGCTTCGTCTCCAGTGACTAGACGGTCATGCTTTGTGGGCATCTGGAGGACCACCATTCCTGCGCTTGCAAGGGGTCTTGCCGCAAATGCAGTTGTGTACGCTCCGTCCGTAATGAATTCACCGGCCTGAAATCCATGCGTTTGTATCACGAGTGGATAGCGGTTCCCGCGCACATAGTCGGGGGGTTTCACCAGCACGCCTCTCCACTCGTATCCAGCATTGTCCTTCCATTGGAATTCCGAAGCCTCGCCCAGATTGAACGCCGCTAATTGCGGATTAGGATCCCATATTTTATTGCTTTGCCCTGTTTCTCGATCCGTCGCCCAAAGTGCTGGCGGCGTGTTGAGGTCTTGCCTAATTGCAACGGAAAAACTCGCCGCATCGAGTTGCCTATCCAGTCGCTTCAGACCCTGGTGCGCTTGATCAGATATGGTGCCAGCAAGCCGCCAGCCATCATTTTCGTACTGATATCGTTCCAGGGTTGTTTTATTGGGAGTGTTCCAAAATTCGAGAACAACCTCCTGATCACTTTCACCGAACGACCCATTGATTAAGTATTTCGTGGCCCTGTTTCCAGTAGAAAAAACCACGCAACTACACTCCTTCGAAGCAGGCTCAACGATTGCTGCCACGCAATGGTGAACTCTCTTCAATTTTTCGCTTTCCACACCACTGTTCAACGGGAGGTAAGTATTTGTCAGTAGTAGTTTCTTGCCATCGGGTGACCACTTCGCTTGATTCATGTCCGCAGATCCAAGAGCCCATGCATTTGGCGCATCAACCAAAGGCGCACTGTTGCCACTATTCAAATCAACCATAGCGTACTGCATCGGCCAAAAGTCAGAGGTCGTGTCCGTATCTCCTAAGTGAATCCGCAGGAAGGAAAATTCTGGCTCATACGCCTGCCATGACGACGGGATAGCTTTGCTTGGCACTAGGACAACCGCAGCGCGGCCATCTGAGGAGAGCGACAATACGTTATAAGGTTGAGGGGGAAGATTCGACACCTGCACCGGTTGGCCGGTACTTGCTTCCCTCACGCGACGGCTTTTCCCTTTGCGCACAACCCACAGTTCCTTGGGCATCTGCCGCGTGGTCATTTTCGGGAACAAGATGGATGTCAACGGCTGTCCCGTCACATCCCAGGAAGCTGCACTTATGGGTTCACCTGCGGTTCGGCTCTCGCGGGGTAGCACCGCCTCGTAAGTGATACTACTCCCGGCAACCTCGAATTGACTCACATCGTATTCTTCCGCAGTGAGCGTCTGATCCTTCCCAGAAAGGACATCAGCCCGGTGCAGTTGGCGATTCCCGTGCGAGTTCTGTCCCAGAAAGAGGATCGTTTTCGAATCGGGCATCCAACGCAAGTCCGAAATGAGCGGCACATAGGAGTCGAAGCACTGTGTTTGAGGAATGGTCGCCACGCGGGCGAGCACCTTAGGGTTTGACTGTCTTCCACTATCGTTCGTCACCAGCAATTCCCTCACTTGACCTGATCGGAAGACCCACAGCGTGGATTCAATCTGATTGGATTGAAGTAATCCGTGGGACGTGACTACTGCAAAGTACTTCCTGTCCGGCGAGAACTTGGGCTCGCCGCCACTCCGTTCGAACCTTGCCATTTCAATCGAGTCTCTTACCGTGAAATAGCGTCTACTCGCTTGCTCACGGGACTCGAATCCAGGATTTGTTCTTTGCAGGTGTCCATTGAAGATCAGGACAAGCCCGAGGGCTATGGATGCCAGCGATGACATTGAATGAACCGCTCCTCTCCGTTTTCAGAACGAAAATCCATTTCGCAATAACAGCCGACGCCTAAAGCATTGCCCAATATGGGCATGGCACGCGCAAACTGCACAAAGTTGAGGCAAAACCAGTTCAGAAAATGAGTTTGAGGGCAAACTGCATCGAGCGCGGGCCACCCGTTTGGTAAAGCGGACTCAATACTCCAAGGCTGGAATTGAGTGTGCTTGTGGCTTGTCCGAATGTAGCCTCCCCGAAATTCGGATTGATGAATCCGAAATTTGGATGGTTGAAAAGATTGAATGCTTCCGCGCGGAACTGCAATTTCAAGCGTTCGTAGATCGGAAACTCTCGCCTAACCGCAAGGTCCATTTGTGAAGCGCCAAATCCTCGCACAAAGTTCCGCGGAGCGTCCCCAATTTGACCAGGACCTGGCTCGGCAAATGCACCTGGATTAATCTCTCGGCCACCCGGAAAATGCGCTCCATATAGGTAAAGCGGCTGTCCCGGATTCAGGTCTAACCCACGATAGAACCTTTGACCCGTCGCGACATCGAACGCAGAGGTACCATTCAGAGTGACGGGAAAGCCGGTTCGCGCAGCAATTCGGCCATCAATACCCCAGTCCCTCAAGACAGCACGCGCCACTCCTCCCTTAAAAACATTCGGGAGATCATAGGAGAACGCGGAGGAGAAGTTGTGCCGAACGTCAAAATTCGAATTCCCCCGGATATATGGAAGAGTAAGCGATGTGGAACCATAATCAATGGAGTGCCCGAACGTATAGGAGGCCAATACCATGAGGCCATGACTGATTCTCCTGCGAAACTGTACCTGAAGGGCATCGTAATCGGCCGTCGATCCGTTCTGATAGAAAACTACATATGTGAAATCTGGATTCAAAGGCGTGACATGAACTTCATTTTCTTGGAGAAGCCTTCCCGCATGTGAACCCACGTACGTCACCGATAAGGCCTCTGACTCCCCAAGGGCCTGTTCTAGACCTACGTTCCATTGGATGGTGTACGGCAATTGAAGATGCGGAGGGTACGCCGATATAGTGCCGTATGGAGCAGTAGGAATTTGGGTAATCGGAGGTAGTGCCTGGGCTGGCAATGCAAAACTGGCTGGCGTTCCAAAGAAATTCCCATATGCGGCAGAAGCCTGATAGTTGGGCCCCTCAAATCCAAAAGTTCCTGATTGTTGCCCCGTATCAAAGAACAGTCCTCCACCACCGCGGATCACCGTCTCGTAACTCGGCTCGTTGCGCAGAATGTATGCTACCCCCAAACGTGGAGCAAAGTTGTGCCACGAAGTCTTCCAAGGTGCGGTGCCTGCAGGTGCCAGCATCATCGTGCTCAGGTTGTCAGCCCCCTGAACCGTAAGGGGGAGCGATCCGCGTGTTACGCTAGTGGCTGGGTTGACATCCCAGCGAAGGCCCATGGAGAGATTCAGACGCTGGGTGATTCTCCATTCGTCCTGTGCGAACGTCGAAAAATTGGTGTAGACAGGATAAATGTTGGCAAGATTTATTGGTTCGGCGATGTCCGCGCTATTGGCCTCTACTGTACTTTGGCTGAAGTAAAAGTAATACCATTGTGACGATCCAACCTGCAGGGCTGGAGTAAGCCTGCGGTAATCAATACCAAACTTGAGCTGGTGTTTCCCAAACGTAACGCTCATCGAGTCCGTAAGATTCCACTGTCTCTGGAGTGACACAAAAGATTGCTGAGTCAATTGTGTCGAGTACGGACCAAGATCCAGCCCAACCTGGACAACGTAGGTACTTCGCGGGCCAACATCCTGGAGCTGCGCGAGATTTGCAGGTTGAGCACCTCCGAAACCGTTGATACTAGAGCTAGAATTTGCTTTGTTGGAGCTGTAATTCAGCCGAAATTCATTGCTGATATCACCGGAGAGCATACTGGTTAAACCAAAGGTGTATGTCGCCGATGTGTAGGAGGTCGCTTGCAGTTCTGAAGGAACGTCAAGGCCTGTGGCCCTGGCGGTCGTATTCGAACTTGTGTCGCTAAACCGAAAAAATGCCTTCAACTTGTCATTGAAACTGTGGTCCAGGCGAACACTAGACGCATCGATTGAACTCGGGTTTGACCAAGTGCCTATGAATTCCGCGAGGCCAGTTGGATTGCCCATCGGATCAAGAGCTTCCGGGCCATTTGCCGTGGGAAATGCGTTCATCACCGCCTGCAGGGAAGTGGGAGTACTTTGGCGCAACGCGTTGTCCGGAACATAGTTGATCGTCGAGGCTTGAGGTTGCAATAAACGCAGACCCTCGTAGGAGAAGAAGAAAAACGTTTTGTCTTTTCCATTGTAGATTTTGGGAATCTCGATGGGTCCCCCCAATGTGCCGCCGAAATCATTCTGCCTAAGAGCTGGTTCTGGTTGTCCAAAAAAGTCATTGAACCAATTGTTTGCGTCAAAATCGTTGTTCCGCAGATAGTCAAATGCCGTACCGTGCCAGTCATTTGTTCCAGATCGAGTCACGAACGAGAATTGTCCGCCAGGATTACGCCCGTATTCGGCAGAATAGGTCGAGCTTTGAACACGAAATTCTTGAAGCGCATCAACCGATACCAACGCTTGCGTGGTCCCAAGGGCTGTTGCCGAGGCCACGGATCCAGTTGAGCCAGGTCCCTCTACTCCTGCAGCGATGCCTATGTTCGCGCTAACACCGTCCACTGTGTAGTAATTCGATTCCGTGCGCTGGCCGTTGACACTGAACTCCCCGTTATTTCCATTTACAGTAGACTGTGATTGCGGCGTGTTTGTAACAACGCCAGGAGTCAAAGTAATTAAATCTTGAAAGCTCCGCCCATTCAGTGGCATGTTCTCCACATACTTGCGGTCCACAACCGTGCTAACGGCCGCATTTTCGGTGTTGATGATTGGCGCCCCACCCTCCACGGTCACTATCTCGGAGGCAGCCCCAATCGGCAAAGTAAAGTTGATCGCGAGCGCGTCCTCCACCTGAATGACGATGTCCGGCTTGATGATCGTCTTGAACCCGCTGTTTGAAACCTGAATGCGGTATGTTCCAGGAGGAATATTGGGCACCACGTAATAGCCCTCACCGTTCGCCTTGCCCGGATACTCAACTCCCGTAGCATTATTGATGATCAACACGTTAGCGCCCACAATTAGGGCACCCGATGGATCGAGGACGATTCCGCTGACCGTCCCATTCGGCGACTGCGCTACGCTCAAACTAACGGCAAGAAGTAGACAAACAAAAAGCCCCACACTCCGGTTCATTCGCACGAGAATCCTCCTAGTGCGTGATGACACGCCCTTGTTGGTGTTTTCATGCGAAAGGCAATTTTCTTGCCTCCGACTGCCTTTCGATGGATGGGTTTCTGCAAGGAGGGCCGGAGCGTTATCGCTTAAGGATGGTTGGCATTGACCTTCAGATACGCATAGAGAAAGGGCTTACCGCTTGGCTTGGAGCTGCCGCCGTTCGGTTCCACCGTCACGAAAACCGCGTCGATTTGCGCGAGTTTCTCCGGATCGTCGAATTTCAGGATCCATCGTTTCTTGGAAACACTATCCTCATAAAAAACACCCAAGTTCAAGGCCTGTTCTCGGTCGCTTCCGCGCTGACCCCAAACCTGGAACGTGCTTGCCTTTTTTAAACCTGGCTGCCGGTCGAGATCGTAGGCATAGAAAATCAGGGACTTCCCTTTTGTGAAGAAAACGCGCCCATTAGACTTCTTCGTTACTCCATCTTTTCCAACATCAAGAACCTCGGCGATATACAGGTCCCGCGCCCCCATCAATTCTCGAATGTCGCGGTCGTGGTCCAGAAGTTCTTGCTGTTCCGCAAGCTTAGCCTGCTGTTGATCGATGGCCCCTTCCCGGCTTTGTAGCTGGCGATTCTGCGCCGCAACGGTTTCGTCACGCTCATGTAATCGCTGCGTCAGCTCTCCGACCTTTGCCTCAAGAGCACTGGCTCGCGAAGACTCATCCGAACGTGCCTTTTCCTCAGAATCGAGTTTCTTCTGCAAGTCCGTAAGACGAGCGTTCGCGCTCGCCGCTTCCTCAGCGAAACGGCTCTCCTGCTCCTTTTGTGCCGAAGCGGAATGCCCAACGCGTTCGCTCTCCGCAGCTTTCAGGCGCTCGACCTGCTGCCTCAGATCGTCAATCGTTTTGTCGTGGGAGGCAAGCTGTGCGCGCAGGGTTTCTCGGTCGTGGCTCAGGTCGTTCAGCTGCTTCTCGAGTGAGTCGCTTCCCTTCCCTTGCCCTGCCGGCACATTCGTTGCGACTTCTACACCTCTTCGCAGGCCCACGCGGTAAGCGGAAATCGCGAGCGCCAGGAACAACAAAATAGCGGCAGCGTAGGTCATCCATAGCTGCCCCCACCCGAACCGGGAAGGAAAATAGGCACGGCGATGGGACGGCTCCGAACCATCGATTACATCTTTTTGGGTTTGTCGGGAACCGGCCTGACTGTCCTCTTTGGACAAGCGCTCAAATAGCGCCGCCTCCGCCTTGTCCTGGGACCAGGACTTATCCGGCTCGGGGTCATTCTGAGAGAGGCCAGCGGCGATAGCCGGGACCGCTGTTTTCACTGTTTCATGGAGCTGCTTGAGAACCTCTCGGCAGGCGACACACCCCAACAGGTGCTCGTCGAGCTTGCGGCTCTGTTCCTTGGTCAATTCACCGGCGGTCGAAGCAGCGCATAATTCCAGAAACTTTTCATGCGGACTCATACGGCACCGCACCTTGGCTTTCTAGTGACGCCTCCATCTTTACCACATTGTTTAATGATCGCGCAATTCACTGGCGAAGATATGCTTTCTCAAGCGGTCGAGGCCCCGGTAGAAATGGTGGACCACGCTGGCTACCGTCTGGTTCCTCATCTGGCTAATCTCGGCAAATGTATAGCCTTCATAAAAATGCAGCCGGAAGGTCTCCCACTGTTCGGGGGTCAAGCACTCGATCAGTTCCCGCCAGCGAACTCTGCCGAACAGCCCCTCGCCCGACCGGTCGTATCCGGCTATCGGAGGCGCTGTGATGTCGCTGGCTTCCAACTCGTCAAATTCCATCGACCCATAGTGCGGGCGGGTGCTGAGGTGAACCCTTCGGCGCAGCGCTTGGTAGTAACTCGTTTGCACGATCCAGCCGCGCGCCGGTCCTTTAGAAGAGTCGTACAGGTGCGCCTTCCGAAAAAGGTGCAGGAAGAGTTCCTGCACAAAATCCTCGGCGTCGGCGGAGTCATGGAGAATTCTCTTGCCGATGCTGTGGACCAACCGAGCATACCGGCGGAACAGAAGGCCCAGGGCCTCCTTATCGTCTATGCACATCCGGGCAAGGAGCGCCTCGTCGGACAGCTCTTCAGTCGCCGCAACCGTGTCCTTATCTAAAGGCTCAGTTGCCGCTCGGCCTTTACGAACCGGAAGGGCAGGAAAGCGGGCTGCAGCGAGGAAGTCCATATGCTCTATGTCCTTAGCGGTCCTGCTAACCGCAGCGACTTCAGACTTACGTCCTCCAACGCTTTAGTGGGCACAATACGCCAATATATAACTCTATAGCGTGTATTTATCAAGGAAAATACGCCCTATCGGGTGTGGTTTATGCCTTGATTCACCTCTATCGTTTGTCTTGGTGATAGAGCGTGGATTATCTCACGACATTCGCAACTAGGGTACGCAGGCTGCGGGAAACCGCCGGATTGACAATCCAAGAAGCCTGCGATCGGTGCGCCATGAAGGTTAACACTTGGGGCAAGATCGAACGCGGCGCTCAAGAACCGTGTCTCCTTGTGATATGTCAAATTGCCGAAGGACTGGGAATCTCCCCCGATGTACTCATGACTCTCAAAGAGCGGCCCCCGGACAATAGCGTAAGGACCCAGATAAATGACGTTCTGGACTTGTGCCGCCCAGACGAGTGGGACCTCACCCTCCGAATCGTAAAAGCAATCCACGACCAGCGATCAGCGACATCCACTTCTTCTGATAAGACGACCGCCTAAAACTCTATGGAGTGTTTTTACGCGCACAAAACACGCTATCGACTGTGTAACGATTCTCGCGTGCTCGTTATCGTGTGAGAAAGCACTGCCTTGAAACATCGTTCCCAATTCGCCAAACGCGTTCGCAAACTCAGAAAGAATGCCAAACTTAGTCTTGAGAAAGCCGCGGAACGTGGAGACATAACCGCCAATTTTTGGGGGGACGTTGAACGCGGCAAGAAAGTCCCGAGTCTCGACACGATTGTTGCGATGGCGAAAGGGCTCAGCCTCTCGCCACGGATACTTTTGTCCCTTGAAAGAGAGGAGGACGAACGGGATCTCCGCAAACGGATTGAGACTCTTCTGGATAAATCCACTCCGCAACAGCTTGAACTAATACACAGACTGGCCAGCGTGTTGATCGAGCCGTAGATGCCTCGCTTTATCGGTGAAGTCTCCCAAGACAACATTCTACGGACAGTTCGTGCGTATCGAAAAGAAGGGCGAGGAGATTACCGTAGCCGCGGGACACAAGACGTGCCCTTTCTCCGCGCAAGCTAGGCACTGAATCGGATTGACACTCCGTGCTACGGTAGCCATACTGACAAACATGGAAGTCCGCCTAAAGCCGGAGCTACAAGCGCGGGTTGACCGGGCTGCGAAAGAGAACAATAGCGGCCCTGCGGAATACGTCCAGCAACTAGTCGAACACTACGTTGACCATGATGTATGGTTCAGGGAGCAAGTAAAGAAGGGGCTGGACCAACTTGATCGCGGCGAGTTCCTGACCCACGAAGAGATGGGCGTGCGAATCGAGCAGATGTTCCGCTCCTAAATGCAAGTTCGCTGGTCACCTACCGCCGCCGAGGACCTATCCCGCATATTTGAGTATATTCGCCAAGAAAACCCATCCGCTGCAGAACGCGTAGTGAGAACAATTTATGCGAGCGCTGGCTCTCTAGCATCCTTTCCTAATCGTGGAAAAGCAGGCCGTGTGGAGGGCACGCGCGAACTCCCCCTGCCTTCACTCCCGTTCGTAGTCGTCTACAGAGTGCGGGAACATGCGGTTGAAATAGCCAACGTAATCCATGGCGCGCAACGTTGGCCGCCGAAAGATTGATTCCCGATTCACTAGAAGTTATCTCATAAACACTTTCAGGTCATTGGATGCTTGTGAGTTCTGCAAACTAGCGTAAATCAAGAGCATGGACCTCACCGACGCCCAGTGGGCGGTACTCGAACCACTGTTTCGTCCGAAACGTCGGGACGACGGGCGCGGCCGGCCGTGGCAAGATACGCGCGCGGTG
>JBEKUR010000012.1:0-59782 GCA_049514855.1 Terriglobia bacterium | reverse complement strand
TTGCCCGGCTCATCCGGAAAAGCCTGGATCAGGACGGGCACTTCCAACCCCGACATGCGGATGGTGTTGGCCACGCCGCGCTCGTCGCCGAAGTTGGGAAGGCTGACGAGGATACCGTCAATCTCGTTACCATGCTGCTTGAACAGGTCCGCGCACTTACGCGCGTCCTGAAGGGTTTCAACTGAGCCGTATTTTGTTTCTTGCGGAGTCAGGCAGATACTCTTGTAGCCTCGCTGCTCGAGAGTGCGCAAAACTTCTTCCCGCCCATCGCGGGCCAGAATAGCAGGAAAGAAACCACGGTTGCCGATAATGACGCCTAAGGTTGTTGCCATGGGAAAATCCTCCTTGAGGTGGCCTGTAACATCTTTCAATAGAGCCAGGCCAGAGCGAGATTTTAGCACGGAAAGGAAGTGTGAATAGTGAATAGTAAATGGTGAATAGTGAATGGTGAATGATTGTGAATTGCGGCCGCGGTTTGTTTCGAACGCCGGCTTTTGAATGGTGAATTGCGGCCGCCGGGTTTACTGTGGACGCCGCTAGAGGCCACGCTTCCCTCAACTCATAATTTACTATTTACAATTCACTATTTACTATTCACTTGTCACTCGTCACTTGTCACTGCATTTCACCGGAACCGGTCCAGCACCGGGAAGACGATCAGACTCAGGGCCACGTTGACCAGAACCGCGCTAGCCAAGTCCAGCGCCATGAAAGCAGGGGGCGGGTCGAGCAAGGCGTGCTGAAGCCCTGCCATGCAGAGGTTGTGGAGTAGGATGAGGCAAGCGGTCACCACGGATCGGGCGAAAAGCGATTCAACGTTGAAGCGGATAGCGGCGAATGCAGCCAGATAGCCGACCAGTGCTTTCGCCATTCCGAACATGCCTACGTAACCATGCGAGAGCGCGTCCTGCATCAGGCCTAATCCGGTGCCCAAGGCGATGCCGAAAATCTTATTCTGGCGAACCAAGGTGAAATACACAGTCACCAGCAAGGGAAAGTCCATGAGCCCTGCCAGAGGGATCTTGAGGGGCAGGAAGGTCTGGAGCAAAAGCGCCACCAGGATGGTCACCCAGAGGGTAGCTGGATGGACTCGAAAAGCCTCGACTTCTCGCTGGGGAGCAACTGGCATCGTGCTCTTAGACTATCAGAAGGACGCTGAGCGTGTGAATCACCCTCTCTTCTTCGCCGGCCAACTTGTGGTGGTTTGAATTAAGGATGAGGGTTAACGTTTAAGGCTTGTTGCTGTATCGAATTGGGCTTCAAAACCACCAGCACGGTTTCCAGACGGCTCAGGTCTGCGGCTGGCTTAACCTCAACGTTCTTATAAATGTTGCCCGCGCTAGTCCCAACGACCGTTCCAACACGAAGGCCTTTGGGGTAAATCTGGTCGAGGCCTGAGGTTAGGATGGCCTCGCCGGAGGAGACGGGCTCTTCATTCATGATGTAGCGAATCAGGCAGAGGGTCTGGCTATCGCCCTTAAGGACGCCCTGGACGCGGGTCTTTTCCAGCATTACGCCCACTCCGCTGGAGGGATCGGTGAGCAGGAGGACCTGGGAAGAGTGGGAGAAGACGGCGATAGTCTTGCCCACTACGCCTTCAGGAGTAATCACCGCGAGGTCCGAGGTAAGACCCTCATCCGCTCCCTTGCCGATAAAAATGGCGTTGGAGTTCTCACCCGGGCTGGAGGCAATAACTTCGGCAGCAACGGTCTGAAACGGGAGCTGGTTCTTGAACTCCAGCAGTGCGCGCAGCCGCAAAGATTCCGCCGCCTGTTCGGAAAGCTGCTGGATCTGGGATTGCGCCGATACAACCTGCGTATGGAGTTCCTGATTTTCTTGTTGAGCGCGCAGAAGGCTGCGATAAGTTCGCCAAGCCCCAACGGAGACATCCATTATCCCGCGCAGCGAACGTTGGAACGGATCGATCACGGCCACCGCCCAGACCCGAATGAGGCGCACGTCACCGTTGCGGGTGATTTGTAACGAGAGGAGCAAAAGTTGCGCAACCAGGACCGCAGCCAGGACAAAAACCGGGCGGTGGCGCGCGATGAAGGCCTGCAAATCGGGGCCTTCCCGCGTGACGGGCTGTGTCGACGCCGTTAGTTCTGGAGAGTTTGGATCGAAGGATGTCATTCTATCGCAACTCGGCGCAAGAGGTTAAAATCCGTCAGCATTCTGCCAGTTCCCAGCACCACCGACGCCAGGGGGTCTTCGGCAATGGAAACAGGCAAACCAGTTTCCTCGCGAATCCGCTTATCGAGGTTCTTCAGCAGCGCCCCGCCACCGGTCAACACAATGCCACGGTCGGAAATGTCCGCAGAGAGTTCAGGGGGTGTGCGCTCCAGGGCCACACGGATGGCGTTCAGGATAGTCGCCACACATTCGGAAAGCGAGTCACGGATCTCGGAGTCGTCTACGGTGATAGTCTTAGGGATTCCCTCCAGTAAATGGCGTCCCTTGATTTCCATGCTTAGGGGTTTTTCGAGCGGATAAGCCGAGCCGACCTCGATTTTGATTTGTTCGGCCGTCCGTTCGCCAATCAGCAAGTTGTACTTGCGCTTGAGGTAGGCTGTAACAGCCTCGTCCATCTCATTTCCTGCCACCCGCACGGAGCGGGCATAGACGATGCCAGAGAGGGATATCACGGCGATGTCGGTCGTACCGCCGCCGATATCCACAATCATGCTGCCTGAAGGCTCAGTAATGGGCAGGCCGGCGCCAATGGCCGCCATCATCGCCTGCTCCACCAGGAACACTTCGCTGGCTCTGGCGCGCATGGCGGAGTCCTGCACGGCGCGCTTTTCCACCTGAGTGATTTCCGAAGGCACTCCGATGACGATGCGGGGGTGCACGAACATCTTGCGGTTGTGCGCTTTCTGGATGAAATAGTTGAGCATCTTCTCGGTGACTTTGAAGTCCGCGATGACGCCGTCTTTCAAAGGGCGAATGGCGACGATGTTTCCCGGCGTGCGCCCAAGCATATCCTTAGCTTCGCGTCCCACCGCCTCGATTCCTCCACTGACTTTGTTGATGGCGACGATGGACGGTTCGTTAACCACAATGCCTTTGCCCCGCGCGAAGACAAGGGTGTTCGCGGTTCCAAGGTCAATCGCGAGGTCGGACGAGAAAACACTGAACAAAGAACGCACATTCATTGCGTCGTCAACTCCTGCCTCGATGGCGGCTTCGCACTCGCCTTTTTATTCTTGACCAATCCCGCTATGGGGTCAAGAGGATTCAAGGGGCGGTGTTGATGTCATTTGGGATGGGACCACTTTCGAAACGGCAGTCATTCCCGCGAAAGCGAATCCAGTCATCGACAGCGCATTTCCGAAGGTTTGCGGAGTAGATTCCCGCTTTCGCGGGAATGACTGCGCCTTGCAACGGCCATGCCTCGCAAATGACACCAGTCCTTGCCATCCCATTTTGTTGCGGGGGCCGTGTACTCTCCTCTATAATGAAAAGGTCTTGGTTAAGGTCGAGGAGCTTTCATGTATAGATTCTTCAGAAAAAATCGAGAAGCGGTGAAGAAGTACCTGCTGATTTTCTTTCTCAGCATCGTGTCCATTGGCATGGTGATTACGCTGGCGCCGCTCCCGACGGGCGATACGAGTCGCGCGGACTCCAACGTTTTGGCGTCCATTGGTGGGTCCAACATCACCACGGCGGACTTGCAGCGGACTATCCAAGCGCGGTTTCGGAATTCCCCGCAGATGAACGAATCGAAGATGATTCCAGTGCTCGCTGGCAGCCTGCTGGATGAGATGGTCCTCCAGCGGGCCCTTATGAGTCAGGCCAGGAAAATGGGGATCGAAGTCTCTGACCCTGAGCTTGGCCAGACCCTGCAATCCATTCCCTGGCTTACGCAGAACGGGTCTTTCATTGGGATAGACCACTACCAGGACGTGATTTACCAGCAGACGGGGATGTCAGTGCCGGAATTTGAAGCAGAACTCCGGAACAAACTTTTACTGGACAAGATCCGCGGCGTGGTGACGGATGGAGTCGAGGTCCAGCCCCAGGAGGTGCTGCAGGAGTTCCAGCATCGCAATGCCAAGGCCAAGATTGAATATGTCCTGTTTGATCCCAGCCAGTTCATCAAAGGCGTTCGCGTCTCGTCGGAAGCTTTGGAAGCCTTCTTCAAAAGGGACCCCGACCGCTATAAGCTTCCGGAGCAACGGAAAGTCCGTTACGTATTGATTGACCCGGATCACGTCAGGGGGCAGGTTAAGGTGACGGACGAAGAAGGTCGCCAGTACTATACCCAGCACCTTTCCGATTACAGGATTTCCGACCGGGTGAAAGTGGCGCATATTCTCTTCAAGACCGCGGGCAAGGCTCCCGCCGAGGCTGCGGCCATTGAAAAAAAGGCCCTCGACGTCCTCAACCAGATTAAAGGTGGCGCGAGTTTTGCGGACTTGGCTAAGAAGTACTCGGAAGACACCTCGGCCTCCAACGGAGGAGAGCTTGGTTGGGTGGTGCGGGGACAGACTGTGAAGGAACTTGAGGATACTGCCTTCTCGATGAAGCCGGGGCAGGTCAGCGACCTCGTCAAGACAGTTTACGGAATCCATATCCTAAAGCTGGAGGACAAGCAAACGGCCCACCTCCAATCCTTCGGCGAGGTGAAGGGTTCCATCCTTGTGGAGCTCGAAAAGCAGAGACTGGCCGACGCCCAGGAGAAGCTGGCTAACGATCTCTTGAGTCGACTTAGGCTCAAGCCGGACGCATTTGAGGATGTGGTGCGCAAAGCGGGCCTGGAGCCACAGATGTCTCCCCTGTTCCGGTATGGCCAGGCTGTTGCCGACCTGGGAACTGGAGACTCGTTCGAAAACCTGGCCTTCCAGCTTCACAAAGGCGAGGTTGGCACGCCCATCAGCGTTCCGAAGGGCCAGGCCATTATTCAATTGGCAGACATCGTCCCGGAGCATGTTCCGACTCTCGAAGAGGTCCGCACGCACGCCGAAGAAGATTATCGCGCCGAGCAGTCGAAAGTGCTGGCAGAGGACAAAGCCAAGCAATTTGCGGCTCAGGTCAAAACGGGTGACTTCGCAAAGATCGCGAAGGCTGGTGGCCTGACTGCGAAGGAGAGCAAGGATTTCACGCAGCAAGATTTCATCGAAGGTGTGGGTTCAGGTTCGCAGCTTTCGGCGGCCTTCACGTTGCAGGTAGGCCAGACCAGCGCTGTGATCTCCCTGAGGGAGAACAGCGTGGTGTTCCGCGTTGTCTCGCACACGCCGGCGAATGACGCGGACTTCGCCTCGCAGCGGGATCAAATCACAGAAGAACTGCTGGACCGCAAGCGGAGCTTGGCCTTCGAACTGTACCGCCAGAATCTGAAGCTCCAGCTCATGCAATCCGGGGAACTGAAGATGAACGCTGGAACACTTAAGCAGTTCATCGCGCTTTATCAAAATAAGTAAACAGTCGAAAGTCAAAGGTCGAAAGTCAAAGGTTGCAGACGAGAATTACTCAAGGGCTGTCAACCTCTGCCGAGATTCAGCGAGGGGCTCACCGGGCGGCGGGCGCGAGCTTGTTCCTCAACACACCCAGGACGAGTGCGCCTATGAAGAACTTCCCTAGCAGGTCGAGTGCCTCCATGCCGACGAACGCCGAGGGGAAGCCGTACCAGTTCCAATACGGCACGAACTTCAGGACGAACGCGGTCAAGCCTGCGAGCACTGCCCATCCCGCGCGGCCCGGCACGGTGCCGGGCAGACGCGTCAGGAGAATTGCCAGCAACAGCGCCGCAAAGGAGTCGGAGCAAAGTTGTCGCAGCAGGTTCGGTACGATGTTCCTGGTCTTGTCGCCCAGGTCAGGCAGCATGGCGACGGAGGCAAAAACCCCACGCGGAGCGAAATAAATCCCGTTTACCGCCGCGTTGGCGCGCAGCACTTGAACCACGGCCATTTCATCCTTGAAGTAACTCATAGGTTGTGGCAGTAACGAATGGGTGATGAAGCCCCAGAGGAACAACACGACCCCGCCGACAATAGTCGCCGCCACGAGATATTTCGAGTTCATTGCATTTCCCTTCCCTTTCCTGAAACTCCAAATCGTTCAGCTTGGTTCGCTTGATGTTCGGACGAAGGATAACACAGAAAAGACCATCCCTGAATTCCGGGCCCGAACCCTAACAACCCGCTGAAGGGCCCCTGGGAATGTCATTCTGAGCGATCTCTATTCACGTCTTGCCGGCACGCAACTTTCAAGCATATATTCGCGTAAGAACTTATGAGGGCTTAGACTGTTCTGAGGAAAAGTATCGCGCCCACGGGTGGTAGAATCACCGGTCCAACATTCTCGTGTGGGTTGGGTCTTGAAACAAGGAGGCATTCCGATGCGGAAGCTCATCTCACGCCAGTTCCTCCTTAGCGACTTGGCGGTTCTCTCCTATCTGGCGCTGCTCACCATTTTCATCCACTTCCTCACCAACGGCGGCTACGGTTACTTCCGCGACGAACTCTATTACATGGCGTGTGGAGAGCACCTGGCGTGGGGATATGTTGACCAGCCGCCCTTCGTAGCCCTCATGGCCTTCGTCACTCGCCACCTGCTGAGTGATTCACTGTTTGCGTTGCGCTTCTTTCCGGCGATTTGTGGAGGGCTCATTGTTCTACTCACCGGCCTCATGGTGCGCGAGTTGGGGGGCGGGCGGTATGCTCAAGGTCTTGCGGCCGTCGCGGTTATCGTGGCCCCCGTTTACCTTGCCATCGATAATTTCTTTTCGATGAACTGCTTCGACCAGGTCTTCTGGGCGCTCGCGGGCTACATCGTCATCCTGATTCTGAAGGAGGGCGACCCCAAGTTGTGGATTCTCTTTGGCCTGGTGGCGGGCATTGGCCTCATGAATAAGTACTCGCTCGGCTTCCTTGGGTTGGGGATTGTTGTGGGCCTGGTACTGACCCCCGCCCGCAGGCAGTTCCTCAGCAAGTGGCTATGGCTTGGAGGCGCCATCGCCTTCGTCATTTTCCTGCCGCACATCCTCTGGGAGATTCACAATGCATTCCCCACTCTCGAGTTCATCCACAATGCCACCGTGATGAAAAACCTTCCCCAGACTCCTCTCCAGTTCATGCTCGGCAGCATGATACAAATGCATCCTCTCACTGTGCCGATCTGGCTCACGGGGCTGGCCTTCTTTTTTCTGGCCCAAGCGGGCAAGCCTTATCGGCTGTTCGGCTGGGTTTACGTTTCCATCCTCGCACTTTTCCTGCTGACCAGGGCCAAACCCTACTACCTCTCTCCCGCCTACCTTTTTCTTTTCTCCGGCGGGGCCGTGGCCATTGAGGCCTTCGTCCAGCAGCGGAACTGGAACTGGCTCAAGCCCGCGAGTTTCGTTCTATTGCTCGCTGGCGGGGTGGCAACGGCTCCTTATGTTCTCCCTGTTTTGCCAGTTGAATCTTTCCTTAAATACCAGGACTTCATCGGACTTAGAACGCCGTCAGAGGAGAGGGGGAAGTCGGGAAAGCTGCCACAACAATACGCGGACATGTTCGGTTGGGAGAACATGGTGGCCACTGTTGCCCAGGTTTATAACAGCCTTTCACCGGAAGAGAAGCAGAAGTGCGTGATTGGGGCCAGCAACTACGGCGAAGCCGGCGCCATCGACTTCTTCGGCAAGAAGTACGGCCTCCCCCACGCCATCAGCGGCCACAATAATTATTGGATTTGGGGGCCGGGAGAGAAGCCGGGTGAAATAGCGATTATCGTGGGCGGCAACCTGAAGGATTATCACAGCATTTACGAAGACGTGCAGCCAGCAGCCACCGTAGTCAGCGAATACGCGCGCGAGACAGACCTGCCAGTGTACCTGTGCCGCCGTCCCAAACTGACCCTCCAACAAGTCTGGCCGCACGTAAAGGGATTCATCTGATGCTTATGCCCCACCGCGCACAGGTTGTGCCTGGGGCGGCCAGCTACCAGCCTACTGGCTTCCCCTTGTTCTGCTCGTTGAGCCATTTCTCGAGCGGAGCAAAGTAATCGCGAATGGCCGTAGCGTCCATTTGCCGCTGACCGGTGATGGCCTCGAGGGCATCGGGCCACGGGCGGCTCAATCCCATCTCGAGCATGGCGTTCAGGCGCTTGCCGGCTTCCTTATTTCCGTAAATGGAGCAACGATACAGCGCCCCTTTGCACCCCGCCGCCTGGGCAAGCGCGCGATGAAATTGGAATTGCAGAATGTCGGCGAGAAAGTAGCGCATGTAGGGAACGTTAGCGGCCACGTGATACTTGGCGCCGGGGTCGAAATCCTCCTCGCTCCGGTCTACGGGAGGAGCCACGCCCTGGTATTTCAGCTTCAGTCCCCACCACGTCTGGTTGTATTTCTCCGGTGGTATTTGGCCGGAGAACACCTTCCAACGCCACTGGTCGATCAGCAGGCCAAAGGGCAGGAAGGCGATTTTCTCCAGGGCTTTGTTGAGCAGGAAACCGATGTCTTTCGAGGAGTCCGGGGCCTTGTCGAGCAGGCCGATTTGGACCAGGTATTCCGGCGTTACGGAAAGCGCAATGGTGTCGCCCACCGCCTCGTGGAAGCCGTCGTTGGCGCTGTCGCGGAAGAGGTAGGGCTGGGGGTTATAAGCGCGCTGGTAAAAGTTGTGACCAAGCTCGTGGTGGATGGTCGCGAAGTATTCGCCCGTGATGTCAATGCACATCTTGACGCGCAAATCGCTGACGAAATCAACGTCCCAGGCGCTGGCGTGGCAGACCACATCGCGGTCCTGGGGCTTCACGAAGAGCGAACGCTGCCAGAAACTTTCAGGCAAGGGCGCAAAACCCAAGGAAGTGAAAAAGCGTTCGCCATAGCGGACCATCTGCTTGGCGTCCGTGTTCCGGCTTTTCAGGATCTGCGTGAGATCGTAGCCCGGGTCGGCATCTTGCGGAGCCACCAGCGGGTAGATGTTCCCCCACTCCTGGGCCCACAAGTTTCCCAGCAGGTGGGCTGGAATGGGACCGTTCGCCGGAACCACCGGGTCGCCATATTTTTCACGCAGCTTGTTCCTGACATAAGCGTGCAGGGCCAGGTAGAGGGGGCGGACCTGCTCCCAAAGCCGGTCAAGTTCCTGCGCAAACTCATCCGGCGGCATGTCGTATTTCGAGCGCCACATGGCGCCATCATCTTTGAAGCCGAGTTCTCGCGCCCCCTTGTTGGCGAGCTCGACGTAGCGGACGAAGTCCTTCCGCATGGGACGGGAAATGGCATGCCAGCCAACCCAGGCATCGCGCAACTCATTCGGGTCGCGGCTGTTGGCCATCACGCGGGTAATATCCTCGATGTCCAGGCACTTGTCTTTGCCGGGCGGACACCACTTGCCCTTGCCATAGGTCCCTTCCAAGGAGGAGACAATCTGCGTCAGCTCCGCGCTTTCTTTGGGGTCCGAGGGCGTCGCCAGCGTCAGCGAGAGCTTCAGCAGTTTCATCTTGCGCGCCAGATCCTCGGGCAGTTTCAAGTGGTCGAAGCGCGTCGCTTGCTTGGCCAGTTCCACCGTGGCGTTGATGGCGCGCTCGTCGGCCTTAGCCGCGAGAATCTCCGTATCCTCGGTGATGTAAGTATCTTTTACCCAGTCCGCGCGGCTGGCCTCCACGTTCACCTCGAGCAGCTTTGCCTCCGCGTCCGCGATGAATTTCTTTGCTTCTTCGGGTTGCTTTTGCGACATCACTTTCTTTTCCGCTCCTGACAAAGATAAAGCCAGAACTAGAATTGTGCCCAAGCTGAATAGAATAGCGTGGAATCCTCGTGACCAAGATCCCATGAGAGCCTCCCGATATGCAATTCTCATTAACAGCGTGCTGAAAAGCCAGTCGAAACCGATCGCTTTACCTCGAGCTTCGCACCTTTCCGAAGTGACCCCTCACCCGGCCCGCTCCGGCTGGTGGAAGCGCCGGCAGCGGGCCACCCTCTCCCCTGGGGAGAGGGAAAGAATTGGGTAAGCGGCCCTCTCCCGTGGGGAGAGGGTGGCGATCCCGCAGTCGCGGGAGAGCCGGGTGAGGGGTCGTTTTCCTTACCGTAAGGGCAGGCCCCATTCGACTTTGGAATTCGGGTTAAAGGTTAAGTAATGCTTCCACCGCATGAAGAACCGGGTCCTGCTGTACAGCCGTAGCAATGGTTGCGAGTGGCGATGCGTCGTTCGTAAAGGAGCGCGGCATCAAATTCCCGCACGTGCTGGGGCAAGCCGAAACCTAAGGGTAGACCGAGCATCTGGTTGAAGTCGCAGTCGTAAAGGGCGCCGTCCCAACCGACCGAGATGATGTACCGACACATCACTTCGGCTGCAGCGACGGGATTAAAGGCATTAACCAACCTTTGCATATAGCCATCATAGTTTCCGCTTGCCCTGAGAAACTCCAGAAAGCGGCCGATGGGCATGTTGGTCATGGTGTAGAGGTTGTTGAACACGATACCGTGACGCCGCTCGAGTTCGCGCCGGAACTGCGCCTCGATGGCCTGCTGCTTGGGGGGTAGAAACGCTCCCCCGGGGTTATGGACCAGGTCCAGAATCAAACCTGATCCTAGGTGACCGTAACCCAATTCGTTCAGCTTACGAAGCGCGAAAATGGATTTCGTGAACACACCCTCGCCCCGCTGGGCGTCCGTCTGGGCTTCTCGATAATAGGGGAGCGAAGCGATCACCTCCACCTTGTTTTGCGCCAGGAAATTGGCCAAGTCCGCTTGCCCAGGCAGGAGAAGCACACTCAAGTTGCAGCGATCCATCACATGGCGACCCAGCGCCACAGCCTGCTCCACAAGCCAACGGAAGTTGGGGTTCAACTCCGGGGCCCCGCCGGTGATGTCCACGTTGGGAGTTTCCGTCTTCGCCAGGACGCGAATGCAAAGCTCAGCGGTCTCTCGCCCCATGACCTCTTTGCGGTCAGGCCCCGCGTCCACATGGCAGTGATGACAGGCCTGGTTACACAGTTTCCCGACGTTGATCTGAAAGACGGCGATGCCGATGGCGCGAAGCGGATCGAGACCCGCTGTGCGCATCTTTTCCTCAAAAGGGGGGATGCCATTCGCCTGGCCGAGGATGCGCAACTGCTCCGAAGTCCGAGCTGAGGGGCTAGCGCGTGATTGTAAACTGAGTCCCATGTTTGCCCTCATGGATGCTCATGACGAGTGGAAATCTCACATCGAAAGCTTCTCCACCACGTTGCGCATCTGAATCCCATGCACCAGTGAGGCGCCGCCCCGAAGGGCGCAGGCCACGTGTACTGCCTCAGTCATTTCCTCGATGTTGGAGCCCTTTTCCAAGCAGGCTTGCGAGTAAGCGTCAATACAATAAGGACATTGCACCGCATGCGCCACTGCCAGAGCAATGAGGGCTTTTTCTCGTTCTGTCAGGGCGCCATCCGCGAAGACAGCAGCGTAATAGGTCTGGAACTTTTCCCAGAGTTCTTTGTTCCCTATCCCAACCTCGGCAAATTTAGGGAGATCTCCGGGATGATAGTAGGTCTCCATGGCCAGTCTCCTCCATCCACTTTCTTTTAAAGCCCCGACAGGCGGCTCCTGAAGGGCGAACGCTAAAAATTCTTGAGGAGTTCGAAGTACTGCTCCCGGCTCATCCCCGCAGTACGGAGGAGGTTCTTGATAATGAACACGGGAAGTTCCCTATACATTGGGATCACGAGCGGTCGTTTCACTCCAGCCTTGGTGTAGATAAGATGGTCACCATGCTGCCGGTTGAAGGCGAAGCCGTCCTGTTCGAAGACTCTGGCGAGCGTCCGTTAGTCGACGGGTCGGAGCGGGGGCATCTACTTTACGCTCATTGTCAATCGATCAAGTGATACAAATTCCGGCGCTCGCCACGTCTCGCCCTCACGCTCGTAGCCGGCCTCCTCGAGAATTTCCGGCAGCGTCCCCATTTCATTGCTGGTTTCGAGAAAGCCGCGAACCGCGTCTCGGATGTTTTTGCGGGCCTCCTCGTCCGTGGAGCCACAGCTCGACAAATCCAATTCGGGGACGTAGGCAACGTAAGCCTTCCCTTCCTTAAACGTGTGGACGGTGAAACAAACAACCTGCATTTGGTACGCCTCCTTGCAGTTCTTAAGCCCTTCCTTGGCCACTATCCTGTACCCACCCGCACTCGGCATAGTGAGCTTCGATTATCTACGCGCGCTTTCCCCTACGACCTCTCCCGTCAGAATGGGGGGTAGCTACGAGTGTACACCCCGCCGCATAGTTCTTGGAACATTACATGCCGCTGAGCGGGATTCCTTGCTAGGCTCGAATCTCCGCCCTCTTCAGCCAATTAAGGAGAAAGAGCGCGCCCACCAGGAATAAGGGTCCGGATATGACGACGACCCAGTCGGGATGATGCCGGGCCTCAATTAGATAAAATATTCCCACAGCAATGTAAAGGATTCCCCCAACCCACTCCCAACGCCAGGAAAGGGCGAGCACGACCACAACGAAGGCAGTCGGAATAAGATGTATGGAGAGCGCAAGGATGGTTTTCCACAAGCCGAGGCCTTCGTTAAAGACATCCACGGCAAACAGGCTCACGAAGAGTGCAAACGCGATGCACAAAACCCTCGGTGACCAGAACAACAGCCGCCTCACGGGTCCTTTCATAGCAATTAACTTCCTTCTTTTGCAAGTTGTAATTGCGCCTGCCAACAATCTCGCGGTCGGAATTGCCGATTTTCCCGCCGCGCTGTTCTACTGTCACCTGTAACCAGTCACTTGCTCTTCTCCCTGTCACCTGAAACCCGACACCTGGAACCAGGTCCTCTGCTCGTCACTCGTCACTCGTCACTTGTCACTTGTCACTGTCTTTGTCGCTCCTCCCTGAGCATGGCCGTGAGTATCACGGACACGATGCTGACCACCAAGGCGCCCCAAAATGCCGCCCAGAAACCGCGCACGTAAAAGCCCACGTGGAACCAGTTGACCGCGATATAGGAAGCCAGCCACAACGTGATTCCGTTGATCACCAGGACGAACAGGCCCAGTGTGAGGATCACCAGCGGGCACGACAGCAGTTTCAGCACCGGCCGCACAATCGCGTTCACCAAGCCCAAAATGATCGCCATCACCGCGAATAAGGTCCAGCTATTCTTCTCCGCATGGATGCCTGGCACCAGCCATGCGGCCACGAGTAGCGAGAGACTGCTCACCACCCAGCGAAATAGCAGGTTCATTACAACCTCGCAACGATCTTCTGGGCGATAGCCTTGACCGCGTCGACGTTGTTTCCAACCATGTGCAACTGGAGGTTGACCAAGACGTCGGCCTTGCGGAACATCAACGTGGTGCCCATGGGTGCGATGTAGGCTTCATCGCCGATTCCCGCAACCGGCTGGAAGAATTCCTGGCCTCCTCCGATGCCCTTCAAGGCCCCCATTGAAAACTTCAGGGCCATCGTGGCACCCTGCCACGTCACATGAACGTCCAGGGCTTGGTTATTACCCGCTGATGACGTATAACGACAGCTCGATGTCCCACCGCTGGCCTCGGAGATGGTTGTTCCCAGCGCGTCCCCCACCTCTTCCTTCGTAACCAGCGAACAGACATCGCGCGCGCTAGCCGCCCGCCCCGAACTTGCGCTCTGCGTCATGTCTAGATGGTACGTTTGGGACAGCTCCCTGGCTCTCTTCCTCACCTGGTAAACCCCATAGACACAGCTCCCAATTCCCAGGAGCGTGACCAGAAAAAGGAACGCCAGCACCCCGACAATGATTTTCACTGCGGCACTTCCGGACTTGGCGGGTGCAGCGCCAGGCGCGGCTCCCGCTGCCTGGACCGCGGCAGGCGCCGCGGGCGCAGGTCTCTGTGCTGCTGCGGGCGGCGCCGCAACGGGCGTACCGCACTGTAAGCAAAACCGAACGTCGTCTCCTACCGGTGAACCACACTTGGTGCAGAATCCGGCCATGAAATTACCTCCTCATCTCGTCACCGTCTCCCTAACGCCTGAGACTTTTCGTCGAGCATACATCACGCCCTTCACGATGCATGCGAATCGCGTGACACTTGGATTGTAACCTTTCACCCGCTCTTCTGTCTCCTGCTACTCCCTTGTCAGTGCGCTTCTGCCCCCTGGCACCTGAAACCCGACACCTGACACCCGTTCTTCTGCTCGTCGCTCGTAACTGCCCTTCAGCCCTCAGCTTTCAGCCTTCAGCAATCAGCAAAAAGCGAACGGAGTGACTCCAGGAGCTGATAGCTGACGGCTGATAGCCGACAGCTTCTTCTGCTCGTCCCGCCGCGGCGGGTCACTCGTCACTGCCCTTCCCCCGTCCTCACTCAGCACCGCGCGCGCCTTTTTGCGCTGCGCGATGTTGGCGAGATGCAGTGTGCGCACAGCCTGATGCCCGATCTCGATAGGGGCGTTAGGTTGTGTGCGCGAGCGCACGCATTCGAGGAAGTTCTGGATGTGGGGTACGGTCCGGGTCACCCCGCCGGGCTGTTTCTCTTTCACCGGCTCGGGCCGCGCCCAGCGCGTCCCTGCCCAGGGCTCCTGATATAACCGGTAGCCGTCCTCGCAGAGCTCCAGGGTTCCCTTCTGCCCGTGGAAAACGATGCCCCAGCCGTTCTGGAAGGAGTTGGTGTAGGTCAGGGTCCACGTGCAGGTGAATTTCGGGTATTCGATTATTGCGCAGAACGTGTCCGGCGTTTCTCCTGGCTTTAACCTATAGACTTCGCCATAACATTGCGCAGCCGTGGGTTGTGAGGAATTCGTGAACCACTGGATCACGTCCATCAGGTGTGTTCCCTGGTCCGTCATGTTCCCGCCGGAGTAGTCCCAGAAATAGCGCCAGTATCGAAACCGGTAAACATCGAAAGCATGCTTGGGCGCCGGCCCTACGAAGCGCTCCCAGTCGAGTTTGCTCTCGAGCACGGACTTGGGCCGCAGGCTGATGTTCCAGTACCACTCGGCGCGCACCAGATCGATTTCACCCAGCGCGCCCTCGTCGATGAGTTGCTTGCACTCCTGCACAATCGGCGAACTCCGCCTTTGCATTCCAACCTGCACGATGCGGTCGGTCTTGCGCACCTCAGCCACCATGCTGGCGCCTTGCTCAATGGACCAGGACATAGGCTTCTCGCAATACGCGTCTTTGCCGGCGCGCAGCGTGTCCACCAAGTGGTCATGATGCCAGTGCTCCGGGGTCGCGATGAGCACGGCATCAATATCCTTGCGATCCAGCAGCTTACGATGGTCGGTGTAGCCCTTCGCCTGGGGCCCGGCGATTTCGAGGCCAGCGTCGAGGTTCACGCCGTACACATCGCAAACCGCCCCCCACTCCACGCCCTGGTCCTTGAAATTCTCCATGTGGCCGCGACCCATGCCACCCGCGCCGATGATGCCCATCACCAGTCGGTCGTTGGCCCCGAACACTTTGGCGCTGAAGGTGGGATGCGACAGCACGCCTAGCCCCACCGCCGCTGTGTTACCCATGAATCTCCTGCGTGTGATTGCCTCGTGTATCATAAAAGCGCCTCCCTGCAAGGTATCTGGCGCAGATTCTATTCGAGAAAAAGCTCCGAGTCCAGTATCGCCATTGAGGACTGTCGCCATTGAGGACGGACAGAAGTCTTGACGAAAAGACCGTTTCAGGTTAAGGTAAACTAGTTGAAACTGGTTTTGTGGTGACCCATGGGAACTATAGGCGCATTTGACGCGAAGACACACCTCTCGGCTCTGCTTGATCGGGTGGCGAGAGGTGAAAGGATCACGATCACAAGGCACGGCGTTCCGGCGGCGATGCTGGTGCCTGTCGGAGAGGCGGGTCCAAGGCTGACGCACGAGGAGATTGTCGAGGGCATGCGGGCATTGCGCAAGCGCGTAAAGCCCGACACAATGAGCGTGCGCGAAATGGTGAATGAAGGACGGCGATTTTGAGCGGCGTGGTTGTGGATGCGCCGGTGACGCTCGCCTGGTGCTTCCCGGATGAAGCTAGCGAGTATGCTGACCGAGTCCTTGTTGCCCTGAAAGGACAGGCCATAGTCGTTCCGGCTGTATGGGGCCTTGAAATTGCTAACGCCATGCTGGCAGGTGAGCGCCGCAAGCGCTTGAAGCAGCCGGAAATCCTGCGCTTCCTTGCTTTACTCGAGGGTCTTTCAATTGTTCAGGATGGTCAGGCGGTGAGCGAGAGCGTCCGCAATGTTCTGCCGCTGGCGTGCGATTATGATCTTTCGGCATACGATGCCGCGTATCTGGAACTCTCGATCCGCCACGGCGTTCCGCTCGCCACGCTCGACGCGAAATTGCAGAAAGCAGCGCAACGGGCTGGCGTGAAAATCTTCGCGGGAAAAACCGCCTGATAGGGACCTTGGCTAACGGGACAACTGGCTTTCTTCGCTTCGAATGACATGCGAATGTTTTTTTCAGCGCAATGCTATGACTGAGGCACTGATTTGACGATGCAGGCACCCGATGATTCGAGGAGGCGGACGCCGCTTTTCTCCGCGCGGAAGCGGTTGTTTATGGCCTCGCTCCTGTTCGCTTTTCTGTTCCCTTATTTCACCTGGAAACAAGCGGCAGGCTGCGCCCTCCTGCTCCTGCTGTTCAACACACTAATTCTGCCATGGCTGGATGTTGACGTGAGCAAACGCCCAGGCGCTGCTCGAGGCATGGGCGCGGCTGCTCCGGGCCTCTCTCAACCACCCCCTGGCCCCCTCCTTAACAAAGGAGGGGGAAATTGCATTCCGGCGGGGCATACCTACCCGGCGCCAACTGTCAACACGTGGACAGGAATTGTCTTGTATCCCATCTCCGTTTTGGCTCTCGTTGGACTTTACCGTAACCACCTTCACATTGCCGCAGCAGCCTGGGCCATCATGGCACTGGGCGACGGCATGGCGACTGTAATCGGAGAGGCCGTGGGTGGCTCTGCGCTCCCCTGGAACCGGCAAAAGACTTGGTCCGGCTTTATTAGTTTCGCGGTTGCGGGAACGCTGGGCGCGTACCTTCTCACACGCTGGATTGTTCCTGAAATTCCTCCCAGTAGGACCCTGTTGGTTTGCGCTGCCGCCTCACTGCTGGGGGCCGTGGTTGAGAGTATCCCGATTCCTCTGGACGACAACGTCACGGTGCCGCTGGTTGTGGGCGCCTTCATGTTTTGCGCTTTCCTGGTGGAACGTTCCGCGCTCGATAGCAACCTGCCCTACCTCGGCCGCCGCATATTCCTGGCGATCGCTGTGAATCTGGCGTTCGCATTGTTGGCCTGCGCGCTGAAAGCCGCGTCGCGCTCCGGCGCAGTCTGCGGCTTTTTCCTCGGAACGGCGATCTATCTCGGATACGGCTACAAGAGTTTCCTTCTCCTTTTCGCGTTTGTTCTGCTGGGTTCGGTTGCCACGCGCCTCGGCTTATCGAAGAAAGCGGCTCGTGGTGTTGCAGAGCGCCGGGGAGGGGCGCGAAGCTGGCGCGAGGCGCTGGCCAATCTGCTCGCGGCAGCATTTTTCGCCGTCCTGGTGATTACAACCCATCACGAAGCTGCCTTCCTGATTGCGTTGGTGGCGGCGCTGGCGGAAGCGGCGGGCGACACGGTCTCGAGCGAAATCGGCCAGTGGGCTTCAGACCGCGCTTACCTGATTACAACCTTCGAGGCTGTTCCGGCCGGCGAGGACGGAGGAATTTCTCTGGGTGGGACCGCGGCCGGATTTGCGGCTTCAGCAATCATAATGGGGCTGGGTCTTGGATTAGGGTTGTGTGGGCCGTTCAGGTTCGCAGGCCCCGCCATCGCACTTGGCGCCGCCGGCGCGGGCAACTTGTTCGATAGCTTCTTAGGCGCCACGATTCAGCGCCGAGGTCTCGTCACAAATGGCATTGTGAACTTCGCGGGCACCAGCGTCGCGGGCGCACTGGCGTTAGGCCTGGCGCTTAGCTTGGGGCTTTGATACCCAATTCCGGTACTGGTGTCATTTGGAAGAAATGCGCGTTGCAGTAGCCTCCTCAACCCTCCAGACAACACAAGTGTCATTCCGAGCGCAGCGAGGAATCTCGCTCTGAGACTTTCTTCCCCTAGGGATCGGCCGCGCCGGCCAGAGCGAGATTCCTCGCTGCGCTCGGAATGACATCTCACAATTGACACTAGCGGCGGTACCCGATTGGCGATGTAAAATCGCCGCTACATCAAACTCAGCTAGCGGCGATACCCATATCCCCGACCGTAGAACCCACGGCCATAGAAACCCGGCCCCCACCACAGCCCCACGCTTGCTCCCCAAGGGTAAGGGTAATAAGGGTAAGAATAGTAGGGTGGTGCTGGATAAGGAGGAGGCCAGCCGTACCCTTTGCAGTTCCAGCCAGAACCAGCCGGCGCGCCCTGCGCGTTAGAAGCGCGGTTGTATTCGTTTGTAGCCACATAGCGGAAAGCTTGTGGCGCGCGGACGGTGGAAATGGTGATGGGCTCCGAGAGTCGGAATGTTAACACCGACTCTGGATAGATCACCGTCGGGTGGCCGCGCGTCAGCAGCACGCCCACCGTTCCCGCTAGTGCGCCAGCCCCCGCGCCAATGGCGGCGCCCACACCTGAACCCGCGGCAGCGCCCACCGCCGCGCCCGTGGCGGTAGTTCCCGCAATCGCACCCGCATCCCGGGCCTTCGAGGTGGGGCCAGCGAGGCTAGTCAACTGCGTATCTATGGGCACCTGTTGGCCATCCACCAGCGTCAAGTCGGTTAATTGGACTGCCAGCCGGGAAACGCCCGTTACGCGGCCTGCTTTCTGTGCGTCGGCTACGCGACCGCCGAGGATCTCGCCCCGCTGCGCTACCACCACGCCGCCAGCTACCAGTGGCCGCGTCAGAGTCGCGGAGAACCCGTCGCCTGCCTGATTCCGGTCCGAGGAAAGCATCTGATCTACCCGCACCGTCAGAAATGTACCAGCCTGAAGGGTTAAACGCGACGGGACCGCCTGGCCAGGCGGGTCGTCGGCCGGCGGGCGCGACGGTACGGTCTGGCCTGCCGGGTCGTTGGCCGGCGGGTTCGAGAAACGGCGCCATCCCGGGTTGGGCGTTGAACTCGGCGGCGAGGTAGTGGCCGGATCTTGCGCAAACGCTACGATCGACGCGGCCAGCAAACTCAGCATGACGCAGCAAGCGATAGTCCGAATTGGCTTGGTTGGTACTCTCCTCATCAACAAACTCCTCCTCATGTCTCGCCACATGGTAAGGCATCTTCCTTTCCAAACCCCGTGTATCCACTACCTCTCTGAAAAAAAAGGGCTTGGTTTGTTTCCCTTCCCGCGGTGATTGCCTGCCCCTGGCCGTAATCCACCACTGCTGGTCGCTTTTGGCCACCCACTTTGGGGGGTGTCATTCCGATCCCGCAGTCGCGGGAGAGGAATCTCGCTCTGCGCCGAGGTGGAGCGGAGCTCAGGGTAGAGAGGAGATGGGTTCAAGAAAGGACAGAGCGAGATTCCTCTCCCGCGACTGCGGGATCGGAATGACACCCCTGAAATTAGAAGGACAGGAGCGCTTCTGTTATGTCATGCAGCCATGCTCCTCGCGGAGCGCAATGACCCGGCCGCTGTCCGCTGATTGTCGCGATGCGGTCATCACCCGCATGACCTGGCATGTCTCTTCCGGCGGACAGAGGCGGGGCGGCTGGCGCTGCGCGACGCAGTGCACGAAGTAGCGGAGCTGGGCGACGAACATGTCATCGGTGGAGGCCGTGGGCTCGCTCACTGCGCCGTCGTCCTTGTACAGGCGGAAGAAGTGCGAGCCCTGTTCGCGCTCCTGAATATTGGCGCCAACCCGAAACGTGTATTCCAGCGCCCCTCTGGTGCCCACCACATAAATGCTCGTGGTGAAGGGCCACGACGACGGCATCAAGAGGCTCGCCTCGAGGCTGGCCTGTGCCTGGGGGTAAGTCAAGGTGGTATGAACGTGATCCCAGCTTCCCCTCGGCGCCTGGATTCCCACCGTGTACACGCTTCGAGGATGTCCCAAAATCCAATGGATGAAATCCACGTCGTGGACTTGCAAGTCCAACAGGCAGCCACCGCTCCGCGCCGGGTTGCGGAACCAATCGCTCCAGGGCGGGTACTTCGAGAGCCGGCAGGCGGTGACGGAACGGATGGAGCCGACTTCGCCCGCCTCAATCAGTTCCTTGATGCGCGCGTACTGCGGCCAGAAGCGCAGGATGTGTGCGACCATGAGGATGCGCGAGTGGGCCTGCGCTGCCTGAAGCATGCGTTGGGCAGAAGCGGCATCAAGCCCCATGGGCTTTTCGCAAAGGATGTGGCGGCCGTGCTCGGCGGCCTTAACCGTGGCCTCCTCGTGGAGATCGGTAGGGAGGCAGATGATGACGGCGTCAAGGCGGTCGTCACGAAGGAGCTCCGTGTAGCTGGGGTAAATCTGCAAGCCTGGAAACGTATCGCGAATCTCTTCCGGCTCGAGAGTGGCCACGGCCAGCACCTGAACGCCCGGAACTTTTCGGGAGGCCTCCAGATGGACCCGCCCAATGTACCCCATGCCGGCGATTCCCAGATTGAGCATGTGCTATCCACCCTTGTTCACCGCTGCTGGTTTGAAATCCAGGCGGTGCTCGTGAATTCTCTCGATAGCGTGCATGAGATTCACTCGTACTCCGCATCCTGAGGAGTGTTGGTCAGGCGGCCCAGCATCTGGTAAATTCTGACCAGGGCGTGGTCCACCATCCTTTCTCCCGCACCCACCTCCACCCAGGTGGTCGCATCGGCGCCACCATATCCGCCTTCGCTAGCGGCTTGGATTGTGGGGAAATACCCACAATAGCCATTAGCGTAACCCAGAAAAAAGGCGTCTCGTACCGGACAGCGTTCGCGCCAGTTGATTTGGAATTCCACGAAAGCTTCGCCTGGCACCGTCATGAAGGCAATTCGTTTGTTGAGCAGAACGGTGGCAACTGGCAATTGCCATTCTTCTCGGATGCTGGGAGCAAAGTCCTCAAAGAAAACCTCGCCGAAGCGCAGTAGCGCTTCGCGGAATTTCTCCGGCTCCCAGCGCAAGTGGAAGGTTATCGCGTCCTCGGCAAAGTCAAGGCTCGCCTCTGAATCAGATTTCGTCTGGACGCCTTCGGCTACGCGCGCGGCTTCGTGTCCCAGCCGCTCTCCCGTCCAGTCGCGCCATCTGCCCGCATCCTCTTCCAGCGGAGTGACGGCGTAATAGGGGTTGATATCGGCCGGGGCGCCCTGAAGGAAGAAACAAACTGGTTGCCCGCCAAAGGCCTGCTCAACCCTACGCGCCATCACTCCCGGAAAATCAGCCGAATACTTCAGGTTGTCGGCCCCAAAGACAACCGGATGGCAAGCGTAGTTAACGAGGATCGCCAGAGGCTGCCCCTCGCTCGTGTCAACCCGAAGGACGGAGACCGTAGGATCAACCGGGGAGGTTGGAATCCTGGTTAAGTTACGGTCGAACCAAGTGATTGTTCCACCCGGATTCACCCGGCGCCGGTTGTGACTGATATAGGCAACGCCGTAGCCTGTGCCCAGGCGAGCCTCCGCTGCACGCTCATGCGCGGCGTCGATGGCCCGGGCAATTTTCTCGATAGTGATTGACTCCCAGAGTGGCGTGGTCCCTGGCGCATACTCATCCTTGATGACAGGTCCCGAATGAGTGTGGGAGGCGACGACGAGAACGCAGGAAATCCCACTCGATTTCTTCACATCCCCCCGCAGCCGCCCGAGAGAGGCCGGCCCAAACGCCCGCCCTAAATCGAGCGCGACCAGCGCCAGGCGCTTTTCACCAACCTCGAGCACCAGCACGCGCGCCCACAGCGGATCGAGAGTTCCCGTTGCGGGACTCACGCGTGCGGCAAAACCATACATGCGTTGGCCCACAGGTGGCGTGATATCCGCCTTTGCCACACCGGCCTTGAGGGCTGCGCCCACGAAATCAGTCACCATTTCCACCCTCCACGTGCAGAGATGTAGAGGCGGCTTTACGCCGCCATTTGGCGAGATAAACTCGCCGCTACAGCATCAAATTGACCCACTACCCACTTTCTCCGCGTAAACATACAATCTCCTCTCGGGGAGTGTCAATGGACCGCCACTCAGCCTGCGGCTCATTGGCCGAATCCTTCTTTCACTGCCTCCCAGAGATGCGTGTGCTGGATGCTGCCCCCGGCAAAAAACACGATGCCGTCGGCGCCGTTCCGTCGTGCGGCTCGGATTGCCTCGGGCCTCCCAGCATCTTTTGGCTGGTTGTCGCCGTCGTCACCTTTTGGCTGTTTGCACGGCGCTGGACGAAGCGGGGAATTTTCAAGTCCCTTTCCATCACTTCTTCGTCTGACGCGGCCAGAGACCCTATGTGGCTGTGATCTTTGCCGCCGCCAGCCCCGCGGGTGCGAGTCCCAGCGAGAGGAACGCAACGACTAGCAATTTTCTCTGTACCAATCTCATATCGTGGCTTTATTATGATTGCCGAACTAAATCCTTTTTCTTTATGGGCACAGCAAAATTAGCACCGCAGGAGGCGCGTCTGTCAACACAAAGTTCGGCTCGAGTTCTTTTTCTGCTCTGTGCTTCTGCTGCATTCGCCTGCATAGCCGCTTCCGTGGCAAACGCTCAGAGCGCAGTGCCAGCAGCTCTGCCTCCCCCGGTGACCTTCACCGACGACCAGGATCATAAGAACATGATGGACAAGCTTGGGATTAAGGCGCTTCGTCCAGGTCCGAGCGGCGACGAGTCCGCGCCGAATCACGCCAATTACGACGAGTCACTGGCAAACCCATATCCAAATTTGCCGGATGTGTTAGTGCTGAAGAACGGACAGAAAGTCACCACGGCGGAGGTGTGGTGGAACCAGCGCCGTCCGGAGGTCGTGGAAGATTTGGAGCGGGAGGTCTACGGTCGTATTCCCAGGAATGTCCCCAAAGTGACCTGGACTGTAACTGTTACCGACAAGGAGATGGTCGGCTGGATTCCTGTGATTGCAAAGCAGCTTGTGGGACATGTAGACAATTCCTCCTATCCCTTTATCAACGTCGATATTTCCATGACGCTTGTCGTTCCAGCAAACGCAAAGGGCCCGGTGCCAGTATTGATGATGTTTGGCCGGAGCGGCCTTCCCGCTCCGACACAGCCTCCTCAGGAAGACCTGGACAAAATCAACGCCAAGCTGAAGGCGCTGCTTGCAAAGGACGACCCTGCGATCCAGTCAATCTTCGCCGATTATCCCGCATATAACCCGATCCCCTCTCCACCTCCCCCTTTCTTTGGAGCCCGAGGCGGGCCCGGCGCTACAGCCGGCGATCCGCCTCCGACGGCACAACTGATTGCTCACGGCTGGGGTTATGCCACCATCAATCCCGCCAGCATTCAGGCTGACAATGGTGCTGGCTTAACAAGGGGCATTATCGGCCTGGTCAATCACGGCCAGCCCCGCAAACCAGAAGATTGGGGCGCCCTGCGAGCCTGGGAGTGGGGTGCAGCGCGCGGTTTGGATTATCTGGAAACCGACCCAGCCGTCGATGCAAGGCATGTCGGCATCGAAGGGGTTTCTCGGTACGGCAAGGCCGCTCTTGTCACACTTGCTTTTGAACAGCGCTTCGCTATGGGTTTGATTGGTTCTTCGGGAAAAGGTGGCGCAACGCTTTTACGCCGCCATTGGGGTGAAGCGGTAGAAAGCCTCACCGGCGGCGAATACTACTGGATGGCCGGAAACTTCATGAAATACGGCGCCTCAGAAGCAGTATTCGGCGCCAAAAATGCCGCCGATTTGCCGGTAGATTCTCATGAATTGATCGCTCTCTCTGCGCCGAGGCTGACCTTCATTAGTTATGGCATTCCTGAGCAGGGCGATGCCAAATGGCTGGACCACCAGGGCAGTTATATGGCGACCGTGGCTGCTGGTCCCGTGTTCAGGCTGCTGGGCGCGAAAGACCTGGGAGTCTCAGATGATTACCACACGGCGAAGATGCCACCGGTAAACCTGGGTTTGCTCGACGGCCAACTGGCCTGGCGACAGCATGACAGCGGACACACTGATGCCCCGAATATGAAATACTTTATCCCGTGGGCTGAAAAGCTGATTGGCCGTACCTCTGCATCCACCATGCCAACGCAGTGAATTGGTTATGGTCGCGTAATCTGACGGAAATCCAAACCATCTTGTATGTGGGTTCGCGGGAATGTTTGCGAGCCGCCTATGGGCGATCGCAACGGGGTACCTGGGATATCCGTTCCAAAACCACGCAAGATGACTTTCTGGAAGTCGCCTCCGGGGGAAATTGGTTCAAACGTTGCATGCCTTCATAAAGCAAAGGTGCTCTACCTTCTCTCCTTCGGGGATCGCAGGGGGGGATCAAAAAACGGCCCCGCCACAGCTCGCCCGACGCAGCGCGTCCAAGGTTGATAAGCGTCGTCGAGCTGTTCTTGATGGACTTCATCACTTCGGAAATGGTCAGCGGATCTTGCGGGGCAAAGATCGCCTGCCCCGCCGCGGCGGGATCGGGAAGAAACACCCAGGCCGTCAGGAAGAATGGATGAATCGCTCGCGCCCTTGCCATGCTGTCATTCTGAGCGCAGCGGAGCGGAGCGAAGAATCCCGCTCTGGACTTTTCCGCCGACCAACACCAGGGCGATCCTGCAAGGCGGGATGACACACCGCCAGAATACAGCACCGTCGGCGGGATCACCAGTCAAGCCACAGACCTCAAAGATGGAGGTCTGGGCTACGCTTGCTGCGAACCTTTTAGCGCCACGCGGACAGTTCGTATATCGAGAAACATCCGCTGCGGACCACTCGGGGCGCCACCCTCCAGCGCCACGAAACCGTAGCGCGCATACCAGTCGATCCTATCTCGATACACGTCCGCGATGATGCCGCGGCACCCCACATCGTCCGCGACTCGAAGTGCGATTTTGAAGGCTTCGGATATGAGAGCATGTCCGAGCCCTTTCCCGGAGAATCGCCGGTCCACCGCCAGCCGCGCCAGCAGGATTAGGGGCAAGTCGTAGGGCGGAAGCCCGCGCACGTATTTCTTGGGGAAAGCGTCTCGTGGCACACTCGCCGTGGCGAGAGTGAAGTATCCCAGCACGGTGCGCGGAGCTCCTTCATCGATCGCCACATAAGTCACACCGATGGAGCTTTTCTGCTGATTCGCCCAGGCATGCCGCCGGAGATAGTTATTGAGCGGCTCATCGCCACAGTCGAAAAGCTCGACCTGGTCCGGCTCTTCGAGACGGCGGATGAGAACTGCCATTCAGCCTCGCATAGCCCGAAGGAGGGTTTCCGTAGGAGGGGCGGGTTCTCTCAAGGCGAGATCGGCAAGGCTCTCCAACTCGCGCGGGGTCCAGGAAATCTCTACACGCGGGAGCGCGAGTTCGGGGGCAACGCGTTCGAGTCTCGGCAAAACGAGTTCCTTCCGCTCGCCCGTTTCAGCTTCGCTGAAAATGCGATGACCGCGCTTTCTTTCCCCTACAGCCCAGCGGAACAACGCCAAGGCGTCGGAAAGAAAATCCGTGTTGCTGTTAAGCTGCAACTCCTGTTTTAGGCCCCGTACCATCCGATCCTCGGCAGGAGCCAAATCCGCCTGAAACTTGGACTTGCGCGAGCCCTTGGGTGGTTGGGGTGGTTTTTTAGCTTGCTTCGTCTTCAACGCCATAGTCGAATCACCCTTTGCAATTCAAAACTACTCCAATAATACTATATAACAGATGATATTTCGAGTCCTCATGATGATAGGTGCGCGAAAAGAACCCTTGACAAACTGCCATCAATATAGTAGGCTAGTTAATGATAGTGCGCGGTTCTGCCAGGCGCGTGAGGGCTCGATGATGACTCCCCGAGGCTTCCTCCCAAAACGACAACATGTCGCTGCCTGCCCTTTGCTACGATGGTCGTAGTAACTTTAAAAATGACCGACCGACGCGGGAATGTTACAGAAAACAAGGCGCTTCACTTTTTGGAATAGGGTTTAAGCTGGAATGTCTATGAAAACAAAGGAGATTCTAGTTAAATCGGGAATGTCGTTGAAAATAAATGAGTTAGCTCAGTTTGGGGCGGAAGGTGAGGGCAACCGCCTCCTTCGCCATCCAGAGGGCGATGCGTGGCCTGATACGGGCCCAACGACTACCCGCCGTTGAGGGCAGGCAGCCGCCGCGGCGGATCGGCAGATCACAGCGCGGCACGACCGCAACCAAAAGCAGATTCTTCGCTACGCTGCGCTCCGCTCAGAATGACATGTCATCCCGAGTCCGCCGCGGCGGGCTGATTGCCGATTGATGATTGACGATTGACGATTGAAAAAGTCGTGTGGCAACTCCTTCCATTGTCCACCAGCAATCGGCAATGAGCAATCGGCAATCGGCAATCGACAATCGGCAATTTCCAAGCTCGCACTGTGCAAAGGGAAGTGGCTTGGCGTATACTCGCAACTGCTCGGGAGTGCGAGATGGAAATCCCGGCTGATTCCCCAGGAGACCCCATGACCAACGCAATTCATCGTCGAGATTTTCTAAAGACCGCGGGCCTCACCGCGGCTTCTTTATCCCTCGGCGCAACCACGCTTCAGGGCCGAGCCCCGGAGCTCATCAAGAATTCTCCCGGCCACCCCAGGCTCCTCTCGGGTTGCTGCGCTTACTCGTACCGCAAATATCTCCAGAACGGCCCCATGACCATGGAAGACTTCATCCTCGAGGCCGTCGAGTTGGAGATCGACGGCGTAGACATGACCACGTACTATTTGAAATCCACCCAGCCTTCTTACCTTCTTGGATTACGGCGCCTGGCCTTCCGCAACGGCGTGCTGTTTTCGGGGGCGGCGATCGGCAGCAACATGTGCCAGCCCGACCCAACCAAGCGCGCCGAGGAAATCGAGAAGATCAAGAAATGGCTCGAGGTCACTGAGCTGCTCGGCGCCTCCCACCTGCGCGTGTTTGGCGGCGAAGTTCCCAAGGGCGCGAGCGACGAACAGGGCATCCAGTGGGTGGTGGAGACCATGAAGCCCGCCTGCGATTACGCGGCGGCGAAAGGGATCACGCTCGGCATCGAAAGCCACGGCGGGATTACCTCTAAAGCCGCGAACATTATCGAAATCCTGCGTCGCGTGGATTCACCTTACGCGGGGTGCAATCTGGACATCAGCAATTTTCCAGACGATCCTTACACCCAGATCGAGGCCTGCATTCCCTACGCGACCCACACGCACATCCGCGATTTCTACAGCGAGGCCAGAAAGCCTCTCGATCTCGAGCGGGTGTGGAAATCGTTCACGCTGGGCGGATACAAGGGTTTTACATCCGCCGAATACGAGGGTGATGAAGACTCGAAGACGGGCGTGCCCAAACTCCTCGCCAAGATCAAGGCGCTCAACAAGAAATATTCAACTGTGTAATGCCAAGGAGGACTACGATGCTTACGCGCCGCATATTTGTGAAGCAGATAGCGGGCGGAACAGCCGCTTACGCCGCTTACAGTCTCTTGCCCGCCGGCCGCGTGCTGGGGGCGAACGACCGTGTGCGCTTCGGCCTCATCGGGGCCGGAGGCCGCGGGCAAGAAATCTACAAGGCCGCGCTGGGCTGCACGAACGTCGAAGCCGTCGCGGTCGCTGACCTCTACACGCGCCGTCTGGACGAAGCCCGGCAAATCACTCCCAATGTCAGAACCTTTCAAGACTTCCGAAAGCTTCTCGACGACAAGAGTATCGACGCCGTCCTCATCGCCACGCCCCAGCATCAGCACGCGCTCAATTTCGTTCCCGCCCTCCAGGCCGGCAAGGACGTCTACCAGGAAAAGACCATGGCCTTTAATCCCGACCACGCCAGGCGCATGCGCAAGGCGTTCGAGGGCTCGGGACGCGTGGTGCAGATCGGGATTCAATCCGCCAGCAGCCCGGCGTTCACGAAGGCGCGCGAGCTCGCCACGCCCGAGCGCATGGGCGTCATCACTGCCCTTCACACCCATCACTATCGCAACGCCCCCTACGGCGGCTGGCTGCGCGAGATTCCTCCCGACTGCAACACCCAGCACCTCGATTGGAAGGCCTTCGAGGGCGAGGCGGCGCTGCATCCCTTTGATCCCCAGCGCTACATGAACTGGCGCTTCTATTGGGACTACTCCGGCGGGAACGTTTTTGAGAACATGGTCCATCAGGTGGGCTTCTGGTATAAAGTGCTGGACTTGAAAATCCCCCGCAGCGTAACGATGACCGGTGACAACTTTCTCTCACCGAAGATGCAGGTCCCGGACACCATGAGCGTCACCATGAATCACTCTGAAAAGATCTTCTTCACCTGGAATTCGATGTTTGGCAACAATTTTTACGGGGAGGGCGGAGACCTGCTGCTGGGCAACAAGGGTACAATTCTTTGCAAGGAGTTGGACGAGGTTCGCTACGTCCCCCAGGGTCAGCAAAGTTCTGAAGGTGAGGGCAAATCTTCCGCTGCGGCCCCCGACGTTGTCGGTGTCGGAGACACGACCGAAGCGCACATGCAAAATTTCTTCGATTGCGTGCGCAGCCGCAAAGAACCCAATTGCCCCTTCGAAATCGGATTCCGCTCTGCCATCGCTTGCCAGATGGCCATTACTTCGTACCGCCACGGCCGCACCGTGCACTGGGACGAGAGGCGCCAGGATATCGTCTAGGGACGTATACTTCCAGGGGTCTCAAAGACTCCGAAGTCCCAAAGCTGCAAGCTAAGTTTCTGCTGGACCAGTTCACCCAGAGCATATTCTCCGGGGTCGAGCGGGCGGAGAGGCTTCAGACGGTAAAGCCCCGGCGCCAGTTGTGTGCGCTCCAACTGCACGGCAGCGCGAAGCTCCGACGGCTTCCCAATGCCGGCTCGGCCTGCCTCGACCTTTTCCACCACCCGCGACTCTTTCACCACCTTCACTGAAATCAGCTCGAGCTTGGCGCCCAGCCCATCCGAAGACTGAACGTAGAAGGTCGGCTGCGCCTGCTGAAGCCGCACCGCAGCTTTCGCGCCAGGCAGCACCACGATCGAGCGGCTTTTCAATAAGGGCCCTGGTATGGCCAGGACAAGCGCCGCCCGCTTCTTGTCGGTGACTACCTCCGCGGAAGATTGAATCAGGCGGATCACCCGCACTCCATCGTAGGCATAAACACCTTCTTCCTGAGGCAGGTGGATGCCAGGGGCAATCTCGAATCCCACCTCCACGGGCTTCTCGAAGCGTTGCTGCTCCATCTCACGGCCTTCCTCAAGTTCTTTCTTCTGGATGGTTTTTTCTTCTTCCTGGGCTCGTTTCGTCGCCTCGAAGTCCACGAGGCATGAGGGGATTTCCTCCCACGCTGAGCGCTCCACGCTGTAGTATCGCACTCTGTCCCCATGCACCTCGTAGCTGGAAACAAGCTGGTAAGTCCCATCCTTCAGGAAGAGTTTCTGGCTGGCCCAGACCGGGCGGGATTCCCACGTCACGCAGGCCATCACCATGACCATTACAAGCAGCCCTCGCATTATCGCTCTCCTGGTTCGACCTTCGTCCATTTAGCAGGATGCTGAAAAACGTTTGCTAACGTTGTCATTCCGATCCCGCCTTGCGGGAGAGGAATCTTGCTCTGGAAACCCCGATCTGATCGGGGCGAGATTCCTCGTCGTCCCGCAGGGCGGGACTCCTCGGAATGACAGGCTAGAGGGGTTTTTCAGCATCCTGTTAGATGCTACGCCCGGATAACGTGTCGTTTCAATGCACACTACCAGTCCTGCACGCTGCCGTCCTTCCTGCGGGCCGTGGGTAGATAGGCACGGCGGTAAGGGTACTTCTTCGCCGCCTCTTCGTTCACATCGCAGCCGAGCCCCGGCAGGTCTGAAACGTTCATGTAACCATCCTTGAACTCGGGGCCGCCCGAAATCACTTCGCGCGTCATGTCGGGGAAGAAAACCATTTCCTGAATGCCGAAGTTAGGAATCGAGATGTCGACGTGTACGTTGGCGGCATGCGTGGGCGGGCCGATGTCGCCCGGACCGTGCCAGGCCGTGCGGACCTGAAACAATTCGGCCAAGGCGGCTACCTTGCGCGCCGCCGTGATGCCTCCGATGTGCCCCAGGTCGCAGCGGATGTAGTCGATCAATTGCTCCTTGATGAGCGGTACACAGTCCCACAGCGAGTTGAAGAGTTCTCCCATGGCCAGGGGTGTGGTGGAGTGCTCGCGAATGAGACGGAAGCTCTCCTTGTATTCAGGACGCAAGCAGTCTTCAAGAAAGAAGAGGTGGTAGGGCTCGAGGTCGTGGGCAAGACGCGCCGCCTGAATCGGGTCCAGTTTTTCGTGACAGTCGTGTAGGAGTTCAACCTCCGGGCCGAGCTTGGCGCGCAGATACTCAAAAAGTCTGGGCACGATGCGCAGGTATGGAGCCGGCTCGAAGACTTCGGTCTGCGGAAGTCCCGCCATGTTCGCGACGCGACCGGCCGCCGCCTCGGGGGTCTTGTTTCCCGGTGTCCCGTAGGTTCCTTCCAGGCCGGGGATTGCCACCTGGGCACGAACGCATTTGAAGCCCCGCTCCAGCGCGCGCCGGGCGACGTCTTCGACTTCCCCGAAGTTTCTTCCACTCGCGTGGGTGTAAGCTAGAGCGCCGGTCCTCGTGCGGCCACCCAACAACTGGTACACAGGCATATTGGCACGCTTGCCCTTGATGTCCCACAGCGCCAAGTCAATGCCGGCGAGGGCCGTCATTTGGACGGGACCGCCGCGCCAGTAAGGCCCTCGGTAAAGGTACTGCCAAGTGTCCTCGATCTGCTCCGGATCCCGGTCGATAAGCAGCGGGGAGATGTGTTGTTCGAGATCCTCCGCCACGGCCAATTCCCTGCCGTTGAGCGTGGCATCGCCAACGCCGTACAGGCCGGGCTCGCTGGTGAGAACCTTCACCAGTACGTAATTGCGGTCCGGGCAGGTGACGATCACCCGAACGTCAGTGATCTTTAGGGGCGGTAGTCCTCGGCAGGAGCCGGCGCTCGAGCCTGTGTTCTCCGCCAGCCTATCCTTCGCAAGTAATGCCCTGACCACCTGCCTGCGGCTGAGTAGCGAATGGGAGAGGGCGGCTACGCCGGCAACTCCAAGGAAGCCGCGCCGGCCCAACTGGCTTATATTGGATAACGGTTTATGCATACAGCCTCCAAAGCGTCATTTCCTGGTAATAATCTGGTCCGAACCACTCTTCGCAGCTATCGCACAATAACATATCCGCTGAATCAAAGGCATATCGACGTACGCTTCGTTTCGAGCGACAATTCCTAATCCAAGTCCCCTTGGGAGAAATGGAGATTCAGTTTCATGATGAAAAACCAGGAGCCATCGCGAAGAGAATTTCTCAGCAATAGCGGAAAACTAGTAATAGGAGAAGCGCTACTATGTCTCACAACGACTTCAGCAGTCGCAACTCCTCGGGAGCCCCAATCCGGCTCGCTCAAGGCAGTGACGAAATCCCAACTGAAAAACACCCAATTCTTTTTTGGCGCCAGCGTTTACCCGGAGCTGCAAACCAAAGACGAGTGGAACAAGATGCTGGATCACTTCCAGCGCGCCCACATGAACGGGGTGCGCGTTTCTGAATCTGCCTGGGGAAATCTCGAGACCGCCTCGGGAAAATACAATTTTGCCTGGCTGCGCAGTTTCCTGGATGACTTGGAGAAGCGGAATATGAAGGCCATTCTGGGCACGGGTTCCTTCATTCCTCCGCAGTGGCTTGCCGCCGGCGAGCCGGAGATACTGGTTCAACTTCACTCCGGCGTGAAGGCGCATCCGATGGCGCGGCATGCACCATGTTTGAATCATCCGCTGTACCGCACGGCCCTTCGCGAGTACATCCTGGCTCTAGGGAAGGAGTTCAAAGCTCACCCCACGGTCATTGCCTGGCAGTTGGGGAATGAGATGGAAGGCAGCGTGACCAGGATTTGCTACAACCCTGCTTGCGAAAAAGCCTGGGCGGAGTGGTTGAAGAAGACTTACCACACTCCGGAGGAATTCAATCGCCGGCTGAATCTGGTCAGTTGGGGAATGGAGGTGCGATCGCTCGAGGAAGTGCCTCAACCGGGCGAAGGAGTCGAGGAGAGCGGAAAGGAGATTGCGGCCCTCACCCTGGCGCACCGGCGCTTCCGTCGGGACGTGCTTCTGGACTTTTTCGCCGTGCAAGCCGAGGCCTTGCGGGAAGCAGGTGTGCAACAGTGGATTACGACGGATTGGAACACGGAGTGGGTCGCGGTTGCGGATGATCCGCAAGCCGGCAAAATCATGGATGTCGCCGGCCTGAACTACTATCAGCCCTGGGCAGACAATCGGGAATACTGGGCGGATCTGGCTTGGCACCAGGACATGCACCGCTCCGCCTATGGGGGTAAGCATTTCATTACCACCGAAAACCGTTTCGGAGTGACCGGCGGGACGTACATCGATGATCCCTTTCCGAGCCGGGAACAGTTCCATATGTGGGGACTGCAAGCGGCTGCTTTTGGGACCTCGGGCCTGTTTTACTGGACAGGCAATCGCTGGAGAGGAGGGCACTGGCCCCATTGGGGTGGGTTGCTCGACTGGTCCGGCCATCCTGAGCCGGACTTTGATTGGGCAGTCAAGTTGGGAGAGATATTCCAGAAATGGGGACAACACCTCATCGACAGCCCGGTGAAAGCTACGGCGGTAGCCCTCACCGACTTCGAGCAGCGTGCTACGCTTGAGGTTTACCCGCACATCAAATCAAGCCTTTCCGTATTGCCGCAAAGCTTCGAGGCGCTGCACCGGCTGGGCATCGGCGTGGACAGCATGAATCTGGTTACCGCACAAGACCCCTCCAATCTGGAAAAGTACTCGCTGGTGCTGATACCCGCGGCTACCGCCATGGATAACCCGCGTGTTACGGCTGCTCTCAAGGGTTTCGCACAAGGCGGGGGAGTGGTGATGATCACGCCTTTCACGGCATACACAGATGAAAACGGAATATTCCGTGCTGACGGATTTGCGGCCAACCTCAGGGAGCTCACAGGCGGCTTGGTGCGGACGATCCGGTGGATGGGTTCAGCGGAGGCGAGGGGAAGAAAAGGCCCCGAAGTCGAATGGAGGGGCGGAGGAATGGCCGGAACCTCGCCTGTTGGTTTGGACGGCTACTGCGAATTCCTGGAGGTAGATCCGGAAGCAGAGTTGCTCGCCACGTTCAAGAGCGAGCAGGCTATTCTGGATGGTAGGCCTGCCGTGACGCAGAGAAAACTGGGGCGGGGAGTTGTAGTCAAATTAGGTTTCTGGCCAAAAGATGACAGCTTGCTGCGCCTTATTCGGCAACTCATTTCGCACGGCGGAGACTTCCTCAGCGCACCCGTACCTGCGGGCGTCTTGGCAGTTCCGCACACGGACAATAGCATCTTCATCGTTAATACGACAGGTAGGGAAATGGCGATTGAGCTTTCGAGGGCTACGTCGGACCGATTTTCTGACACCAAGTTAAGTGGCAAGGCACAACTGAAACCCTTCCAGGTTCTGTGGCTGGATTAGGGTATTCGTCTCATTTGCGAGACCTAGTCATTCCCGCGAAAGCGGGAATCCAGTCCGACGACAGCACATTTCTAAAGGCCTGCGGACTGGATTCCCGCTTTCGCGGGAATGACCGGCGGCTCGAGTGAATGTCCATTCCAAATGACACCACCACCTGGATTAGCAATTTCTTGCCGGAGAGTCCTGCATCGGGTACCATCGTTGCGCAGTCCCTGTTTCTTTGCTCTGCGGTAGTAGTATTTCCGAAATTTTTGGTGTCTTACGAAGAATTTCTGCGATCATCGCTTGGCCCAGGATGGCGGAAATTGCCGATATTCGATTGATCCCGCTCAGCGGGACTGACGGACAGCGGAGCAAGTTGCCACACCACTTTTTTAATCGACCCGCCACGGCGGGGCAATAAACACCCGGTCTTCGCTTCCGACCGCAGGCTGCGCTGCGAAACCGCAGTCCGAGAAAGGCTAGAAGACAACCATGATGAGACACAGGGATAGAGTCCTCATGGCCCTTAGCCACGCCGAACCGGACAGGTGTCCGATGCAGATCAGCTTTACTCCCGAGTTCGCTTACAGACTCCGCAGGGACTTGCTTCACAAGACCGGCTCCTCTCATAACCCTCATGGTGGCGGTAACACCTATGAACTTGAACAGGCCTTAGGTGAAGATATGCTGTTGACCTCGGTCGGTTGGGCCAACTCCTATTACCTGGAAGCCGGTAGTTATACTGATGAATGGGGCATTGGGTGGAAGCCGTGCGAGTACACCACAAGATACGGCAAGGGCAGTTATACGGAGATTTCCAGCCATCCCCTCGCCCAGGATGAGGCTCTGGAAAGCTACCGGCCCCCGGACCCCAACCGCTCGGAGCTTTACGAGGACGCCGCGCGCACCCTCCGGGCGTTCCAGGACGAATACTGGATTGTGGGTGTGACGGTAACTACGATCTTTGAGTGCGCTTGGGCATTGCGAGGGCTGGAGGAACTGATGATGGACTTCGCCTTCAATCCTGAAATTGCGGAGAGGATCCTAGACATTCCTTATCAATTCCATCTGACCGCAGCCAAGAAACTCGTGCAAATGGGCGTGGATATGATCTGGGTAGGTGATGATGTGGGCGCGCAGGGAGCTATGATGATCTCTCCGCAATACTGGCGGAGGTTTCTTAAACCCCGCATGGCCACTTTCATTTCTGAAATTAAAGCCCTCAACCCGCAACTCAAAGTTGCCTATCATTCCGACGGAGTGATTAGTCCCATCATTCCCGAGCTGATTGAAATCGGTGTGGATATCCTGAACCCGATTCAGCCTGCCTGTATGGATCCCGCACAGATAAAGCGCCAGTTCGGGGACAGGCTCTGCTTTTGGGGGTCCATTGACGAGCAGCACACACTGCCCTTCGGAACGCCTGCCGATGTCCAACGAGAGATTCTTGAGCGCCTCAATACGATTGGGAAAAACGGCGGTCTGATTCTCGCCCCAACTCATCATGTTCAGTTGGACACGCCACTGGAGAACTTCTGGGCCATGCAAAAGGCCATTACGGAAACACCTTACCCGAGTCTGAAAAACTAAAGAGGCGTTGCCCCCAACGGACGAGTCATGTTCGCAAGTTGGTAATCTCACTGGGCATCGAGGGATCATTTCCCCACGCTCGCAGCGTCAAAATCGTTTTGTAAAGCAGCTATTTTGGGGAGCCATGATTTGTACTGAGCGAGTGAGAAGGGCGGCATACCCTGCAAGTAGTGATTTACGCACCTCTTGCCGTTGGCCGTCCATTCCATCAGGAAGAGTCGCTTGCCGGAATGAAAGACCGGGATGGCGCCCACTTCCAGGTTCGCATTAGCCTTCGCCGCGTAGTCCCCTTCCAGCAGAGTTTCTCCGGAGTCCGCGTCCCAGACGCGGTAATGGCCGCTGGCGTCTTCCCGCGAGTCATTTCCGACCACCACCCTGACGTGCCACTCTTGGGGCTCATCCACCATGACGCAGACGGGTTGCTGCACCCGGCGAATATAGTAATAGGCAAGCTTCTTGTTGAAATAATAGTCCACGATGGCGTCCGAGAATTGCGGCCAGCCGTCCATGACGTTCCACCAGATCAGGCCGGTGCTCCGCCACTTTTTCAAGCGTGTCATCTCGACGAAGAACTTTTTCGCTTCGGCCTGGGAGACCTGGGAAGCCAGAATAAAGTCTTCGATGTTGTCCGGAAGCACGCCGAACAATTCCTTCACCTGGTTGGCCATCAGCTTGATGCGGTACGGATTTCCCGTCATGTCGGTGGAGTGAAAGACCCATTGGGGATTGTCTTGCCAGGGCCACACGTGGTGCTCGTCGACGAAGCGTTTGATCGAGGAAAGACCCGGACAACCGTGGTAACCGATCTCGCTCACAAAATGCGCCGTGTGTTCTGTGTAATAAGGACTCTTGAAGTAATCTCTCGGGCCCCACAAATGGTCTTCGGGCATGAGCTTCATTTGTCCCGTGGCAATGACTTCCGGGGACATGTAGGGAGAGCTGGGAAGATAGGGCCGATAAGGATCGCACTGGAAGACCACCTGAGGCAGGACCTCCCGCGTGATCTTGTTGTGCGCAGGATCCAGTCCTGAGAAAAAGTAGGATTCATCCACCTCGTTGTCACCTGACCAGAGAGCGAGTGAGGGGTGGTTGCGCAGCTTTCTCACCACCGATATGGCCTCCTGCCTCATGACTTCTAGAAACTCCGGCGTCTGCGGGTAAATCGCGCAAGCCATGGCAAAGTCCTGCCACACCATGATCCCGTTCCGGTCGCAGATATCAAAGAAGGCGTCGTCTTCGTAAACGTTCCCTCCCCAGCTTCGCAAGAAGTTGCATCCCAGGTCGGCGAACAGCGCGAGAATCTTCTCATAGCGCCCGGCGTCGCGGCTATGAAATGCATCCGCAGGCACCCAATTGGAGCCCTTGACCAAGATCGGTTCTCCGTTGACCTTGAAAAGGAATTGGCCGGGCTTCTCGATACTTGTCGTCTCCGTCCGAATCAACTCCAGCTTGCGTATTCCCACCCAGTCCTGGCGCGACGCCATCACTTGGTCGTTCTGCAAGAGCTGGGTCGTCACCTTGTAGAGATTGGGATTGCCGTAGCCCTTGGGCCACCACAACAGGGGGTTCGGCACCTCGATGAGGAACCGTCCCGCGGTGAATTCCACTTTGTGGACATAGGTGAAGGTGGCTTGGCCGCAGCGGCCCTGCACCCGCAGCCGGAGCTGGGGAAGCAGCGCGAGATCCGTGGTGAGTTCGTACGAGACCGCCAGCGTGGCATGGCCCGGCTCAACGGAGAGAGTCGTGAAATACATGTCCGTGATTTCGTGCTTGGAATGGACGACAAGTTCCACCGGACGCCAGAGGCCAGCCGAAACTGCCCGCGGCATGATGTCCCATCCGTAGGAGTGCGCAGCCTTCCTTATCCAGATCGCCTCTTGATTCGTGCGCCCGGCGTTGATGGTGTAGGCCGGATCATACTGCTTGCCGGCTGCCTCAATCACTGGCGACTTTAACCTGACCGTCAGAATGTTTGGCCCAGCCGAGTTCAACTTCCCCGTCACGTCGAGGTACTGCTCGACCAGTGCATCCGACGAGGTCCCCAATTCCTTCCCGTTTAGCCAATAGGTGGCGAGACAATCTACGCCCCGGAAGCGCAGTTCCACCCGCCGTCCGGCAATCCCCGCCGGCGTTGGAAACTCGCGCTGATACCACCATTCGTACAGCTCGTAGGGCTTCAACTTCGCCAGGTTATCGGCGAAGAACAGGTCTGCTGGTAACTCGCCCTTCCCCGACAGGTCGAGCTCAACGTTGCCGGGCACGGAAGCTTCGATCCAGGTCAGCCCTTGGCTCTTGAGTTGGTCGGGGTGGGTTATTTGATATTTTCCTTGAGGAAAATAAAAGAGCTTCCATTTGCCATCGAGGCTCAAGCGGGTCGTTTCTGAGGCTGGCTTGTCGCTTGCAGCCTTCACCTGTGCCCGCGCCTGAAGCCCCGATGCCGCTACAACAAAACACAAGAATGAAGAAAATGGCCGAGCTCGTTTCATACTGGTGATCCTCCTGGCGTGGTGCGCGAAACCTGCCTGCTTTACCCCACTGGGCGTTCATGGATTGAAATGTAGTGAAAACTCCGGCAGACCCGCATTGACGGTGAACGACGCCACTATGGGCCACCACTTCTTCGAGCTGATTTCGACGGGGGGGAGTGTTAGTTGCGGCACCAGTGCGGCCCTGGGGTGAATAAGATTGCCGATTGTCGATTGACGATTGACGATTGCAGATGTGTTGTGGCCGATCGCTCCGCTGCCAATCGGCAATCTACAATCGACAATCGGCAATCAGGGCCCTAGCCTTTCTTCAGTTCACTTAGGACCATGCGCCCGCAGAGCTTGAGGGTTTCAAACACACCCACCCCCTCGTAAGCGATCGCTTCAAAAACGGGCTCGTTCTTCCTCATGAGCTCCTTTTTCAGCGTCTCGACCGGGAGTGCACTGGGCAGGTCGCGTTTGTTGAGCTGGAGCACGTAGGGGATTTCCATGAAGTCGTCCTTCTGCTCCTTGAGGTTTTCCATCAAGTTCTCGAGCGCTTCCAGGTTTGCGTCCAGTCGGTCTGCCTGTGAGTCAGCAACGAGAATCACGCCATCCACGCCGCGCAGGATCAATCTTCGGCTGGCTTCGTAGAAAACCTGGCCGGGAACGGTGTAAAGATGAAACCTGGTTTTGAATCCTCGTATCGAGCCCAGGTCAAGGGGAAGGAAATCAAAGAAGAGTGTGCGGTCGGTCTCGGTGGCGAGCGAGATCATCTTTCCCCCCGCCTTCCCCACCGTCTGGTCAAAGATCCAGCGAAGGTTGGTCGTCTTGCCGCCCAAGCCTGCGCCGTAATAAACAATCTTGCAGTTTATTTCCCGTGCAGCTAAGTTGATGAAACTCACGCGGTCTGGTTCCCTTCTTTGAGGCCACCGCCCCGCCCGCCAAACTCCCAGCCAGTTCGGGTGAAGCCTTCTGGTTTGCTGATGCCCAGCGCCCAAGGCCTCCGGTGTTCACGGGTTCTTCTGGTAACGTTATATACCACAATGCCACCCCTTGACAATAGCTCGCGCACTCCACGATCATCGCTTGGCCCAGGATGGCTGGAATTGCCGATTGTCGATTGCCGATCTTCCCGCCGCGGCGGGCTGATGGACATCGGAAGGAGTTGCCACACCACTTTTTCAATCGTCAATCGGCAATCGTCAATCGGCAATTAAAGCCCGGTCTTCCAGGGCGCACGGCTTAATCCCTCCAGGACGTCACGCAGATTCAATAGGGCAAGAGTCCACGCCGTTTCTGCCTCATTTTCAGTCGCGCCGTAGGCGTGAACAAAAAGTGTTAGATAGTATCCCCAGTTTTCCTCCGCATGAAACAAGCAGCGTCTCACAGCAATGTCCATCTGGGCCTGCAACCGCGTCTCCTTCATGCCGCGCTCAATCTCTTCCGCCAATCGCAAGTGTGGTCCCAGGTTCGCGTTCAAGCCTGGTGAATCGAATAGCAGGTCGAAGTAACTGGCAACCTTCACGGGAAAATCGAAGTCCCAGCGCTCCTCCTCGGCCAGTTCATGTGTGATCCAGACGTGGCATTTTGCGCTGCGCAGGAGAGAATCCGGACGGTTGATCGCACGCAGCAGGCTCCCCAGCACAGGCCGGCTCCTACACTCATCAAGTTCTTGCGCCTTGTCGGGAAATGTCTTCAGATCAATATAGGCCAGCGTTGGATCGTCGGCGCTGGCCCAAGGGATTTCCAGCCTGGCGTCGTCAGGGCCGAGTTCCTGAAGGATTTCAACGCGCATCAAACCCTTAGAATATCATTTCTCCTACGAGGCCGAATACACTCCGTTTGCGCTTCGGTGTGCGACATAAAAGTGGGAGTCCTGCCGCTGGTGCATGACACATTTGCGAAAGCTTGCGGCCGCATTCCTGTCACTGGGCCCGGCTCCGGCTGGGCGTTCACTGATCGCGGTTATCGAGGATGTCGTGGGTGGGCATGGATTATTGGCCGCCGCCGGTCCCGGCTTCGAAAAACCGGTCCAGCTCGCCTTCCACCAATTGGAGCGTCTCTTCGCAGCCCAGCACCAGAGTTTTCATCCTGTCCCAACGCAAGTCGAGAGTGTAGGCGTGGCGGAAGAAGTGACGAAACTCCAGGTACTCGTCCAAGTGCTCAATCAACTGCTCGGATAGGACTGCGGATCGCTCCCCACTTGGCATCGTCATGGAATCCATTAGTTCCCGGTGCCAGAACTCACCGCTGGGCAGACCGCCGTCCAGCTCTGCGGCAACACGTTTAAAAATATTCTCGAAGCCGGTATAAAAGGAATGGAGCATGGCGGCGAGGGCGGAAAGCTCGATGTCGTCAGGCGGGCTCACCGCGCACTTCTCGATAAGCGGGCGATAGGTCTCAAGCAAGCGGTGAAGCTGCTGCCGTTCGACGGTGACCTGCTTTCGCAGCTTATCCCACACGCTGCAACTCCCCTTCTTTTTTGAGGTAGCGAGTGAAAGGGTTGTCCTCATCCAGATCGATCAAGTCGATCGGACGGCCAAGAGCACGGCTGGCCTTGGCCATGGCGCGGAAAAAGACCTCCGGCGGCAAGCCCGAGACGGCCATGTCAACGTCGGAGTTGGGGTGTATCTTTCCCTTGCTCGCCGAGCCGAAAACGTAAACTTCCTTGGCTCCGGCGGCCTTCAGTGCGGATGCCGCCTTGTCAACCAATCGGTTCATTTCATCCGTCATGGTGTCCTTCCTGGCTGTAGTATGGCAAACTGCGCCGCCTCCGTCGAGACAAGAATGTGGTGAAGGGAGTCAATCCGCTTTCCATCGCCATGGCTGATGATGGCGTGCGCGGGCATTCTTATCCCTTTGTCGTCTTGGACGGCGACGGAGATATGATTCTGGAAACGGAGGAGGACAGGCTCTCAAAGCGCACGCTGATCTCTCCGTAGTTGCGGCGGAAGGCCCGGTCAACGTCCTGGGCCACCACGATGTTCTCGCCTTTCGGATAAACCCGCCGAAAAGCCTTAAGGTTGGCTGCCTCAAAGGCATCCGCAGACCATTTGCATTCAAGCGCCAGGGGTTCCTGCCGGCGCGTGGGCAAAACAAAATCCACTTCATGCCCTCGCTTATCCCTCCAGTAGAAGATCTGGCGACTCTGCAACTGTGCCATGATTTCATTCAACACGAAGTGCTCCCACATATCTCCCAGGTCCTGCTGGCGCAGCTCCTGCCAGCCACGATGGTAACAGACGAAGCCGGTGTCAAAGGCATAGACCTTGGGTGCGGCCACGATTTCGGTCGGGCGGTGGCTGCTGAAGGGGCGGATGACGTGGGCGGCGAATGTGGCCTCCAGAACCTTCAGATAGTTAGCGATGGTCGTGCGGCTCACTTCGCACGGGCGCGTAAAGCGCGTAGCCTCAAACACGCCTCCGCTTTGCGCTACCAGCAACTCCGCGAATTTCTGAAAGGAGCTGCGGCTTTCCAACCGGAAGAGCTCCTGGATGTCCTTGGCCCAATAAGCATCCAGCCATTCTTGAAAGTCACGTTCCGGAAGTTCGCCGGCCAGGAAGAAGGGTGGCAAACCGCCGCGCAGGAAGCGGTGACGGAGGTCAGGGCGATTGAAATCTCCCAAGTCCGCCAGGCTCATCGGAGTCAGCCAAAGGTCCCGCTTGCGTCCGCTTAACGTGTCCTGGAATTTGGCGGAAGCGCCCAGCGTCGAGGAACCCGTAGCCAGGACTCGGATATTGGGGTAGTGGTCTGCCGCAATCTTCAGCAGCTCGGAGGGGTTGGGGAGGCGGTGGATTTCATCGAGTACAATCCGGCGGCCGCGCAGGCCGTCCAGGAAGCCCTGGGGGTCTTCCATCATCCGCCGCACCCGGGGAAGCTCACAGTCGAAATACTCAGTGTCGGGCAGGGTCTGGCTGAGGCAGGTTTTCCCCACGCGCCGCACCCCGGCCAACCAGGCCACCGGCCGCTCCCGCCAAGCCCGTTCAACGAGTTGTAACCAAAAGTGTCTCTGTACCATATGCAGCTATACTTGCATATAGTGTCACCAAATGCAACTACCCCATCTTTTAGTATAACGGGGGAATCAGGCTCCGCTAGGCTCTAAAACCAAGTTGCTTGGCGACGCGCCTGATTTGGGCAATGAACTCGGCGCCGTGGCGACACCGTGGCTACTCGCTGTCATCCTGAGTCCTTCGCTGTCATCCTGAGCGCAGCGAAGGATCTCGCCCTGCCGCTCAGGGTAAACTCCGCGAAGGATCTCGCCCTGCCACATTTTCATGAACGCGCGAGCAAGTGCAGCGCGGACGTGAACGTAAAGTCCACGCTACGTGCTTTCCGCTTTGAGGTCGCGCAATAAGCGTTCGAACGACTTCTGGTATGGGTCGTGATCTTTCCAGGCCCGGAAGTCACCGATGTGGCGCGTGCGCCGGAGGCTGGCGGCCCAGGCTTGATCGGTTTCCATCACGGCGTTATCCAGGCGGATAGGGAAGAGGACCAGCTTGTTCTGCTTACGTTCTTTCTCCAGCGCCGCTTCAACCTCTTCTTCTACCCAGGAGCTGCGGATCGAGTTCTCCGATAAGATCACCATGACCTTGTCATAGATGCGAATGGACTCATCGATGCGCATCCGGAACTTGTCGCCGATCTTCAAGTCTGCGGGCGCAAACCAGCAGCGCACGTTTTTCTGCTGAAGGTCGGCGTGCAGCCGCTGGGCGAAGCCGTCGTCTTTGCTCGAATAGCTGATGAAACAGGAGTAGAACTCGATGGCCTTTCCGACGAGGGACCTCATGTAGGTGACGAAGTCCTCGGGAACGCCCGCGCCGCGCAGGAAGACTTCGGGAATGTTGCCCTTGGATTTGTAAATCGTGTCGATGCCGATCGTCGAGGGGCCTTTATGCTGCAATGTCCCAAGCCCTTTCACTGTGCTGAGGTCGTTGTCCCCGAACACGGTCCCATTGACGCAAGCGTCTGTGAAATCCGATTTATAGGTGCCGGCGCCAGTGAGGTCGGCGCGGCTGAGGTCCGCCCCGCGGAGGTCGGCCCTGCGGAGGTGTGTCCAGCGGAGGTGAGCACCGACGAGGTTCGCCCCGCGGAGATCCGCCTCACGGAAATCCGCCTCGCTGAGGTCCGCCCCGTGAAAGCCCGCCCCGCGAAGGTCCGCCACGGTGACGTCCGCCCAGCGGAGGTCTGCAGCGCTGAAGTCCGTGCCACCCAGGTTCGCCGAAGTGAAGTCCGCCCAGCGGAGGTGCGCCTCCATGAGGTCCGCCCCCCCAAGGTCCGGGACTATCCCCGGGTTTTCCTCCCTCCATTTGTTCCAAGCATCGACCCCTTGCTTTAGAATCTTCAAGTGTTCTGGGTTGGCCACGGTTTGAACCTCGGTAATGAGGGTTGGAAGGTAATACTCGCATGGACGGAGAGATTTGTGAAGAGTGAATGATGAAAGGTGAATTATGAATCCTGGATGATAAACATAGACCGACCCAAGGGGGGTTCGTCCCCTATCGACAACCAAAAGCCGCGGACCTGCAAAACGGGTCCGCACTACCCACCAAGGTATTTGACACTTGATACAGTGTCACCACAGGAGTAAATTTAACCATCATAAATAGGGAGGTGGAACGTGTGGGAAGTGCGGGTCAGCCATCCGGGCCTCAACAAGTTCCGCGTCGTTAGAGGAGTGACAAGGGGAGAAGCTGAGCTAAAAGCTGCCCTGCAACAGAAGACCTGGGACGAGCAATGGCAGCGGACTCAGGCGACACGAGCCCGCGAACGAGCGCGCGAAAGAGCCACACTCAACAAGGAATTGCGGAAGCAGTTAGCAGAAGAGCAAACAGAAGAGGCAACGAAAGCGATAACTGCTGTCGAGAATCTACTCCAAGACGGGGTAAGAAACACTCACAGTGTTGACTGGTCAAAACTAAAAGACCACTCCCATTATCCTGCGCCCAAACCACCTATCCCTCAGCCTCAAAGTATCCCTTCGGAACCCCTCCGCATGGCGTATCCACCCAAGCTGAATTGGCTCACAGGCTTGCTCACCCCCATACGAGAAAAGCGCATGGCCGAGGCGGAGCAACGTTTCCAGGCTGCCCACTCGGCTTGGCGTGTGAAGAGGGGAGAGGTGGAGGGCTGGAACAAGCGGCAGATGGAGGGGTACCAGCGCCGGGTCGCGGATTGGGAAGCAAAGAAGGCAAGCTGGCTCAGGGATCAAGAAGAGCGGAATGCCACCATAGATAATAAGCGAGCTACATATTTGCGCTGTGAACCATCTGCCGTCGTGGAATACTGCGAAATGGTGCTCAACGCATCTGAGTACCCCGAGACATTTCCCTCTGGATTCGAATTGGACTACATCGCTGAGACCCGCATGCTGGTGCTAGACTATTCACTCCCTTATATCGAAGCACTGCCCAAGTTCAAGGCATATCGGTACGTTGCAACCAGGGACGAGATCCAGCCCGCCGCCGTCGGGGACTCTTGGCTAAACAAGACCTACGACGTCGTTCTGTACCAAATCGCACTTAGAACGATGTACGAGCTTTTCCAATCGGATGAAGCGCAGGCACTCGATGCCGCAGTGTTCAATGGGTGGGTGAATTCGATTGACAAGGCGACAGGCAAAGAAGTGAACGCCTGCGTGTTGACGATTCAGGCAAGTAGGTCGGAATTCCTCGAAATCAACCTGGGTCAAGTTGACCCGAAGGCTTGCTTCAAAAAGCTCAAAGGAATCTCCGCTGCAAAGCTAACAGCGCTATCGCCGGTCAGGCCGATCCTACAGCTCAACAAGGAAGATAAGCGCTTCATCCAGCCGCAAAATGTAATGGAACATCTCGACGATTCGGCAAATCTAGCGGCCATGGACTGGGAGGACTTCGAGCACCTCATTCGTCAGGTCTTCCAGAAAGAATTTAGCAGCGAGGGCGGCGAGGTTAAAATCACGCAAGCTAGCAGGGACGGTGGCGTGGACGCCGTAGTTTTCGACCCTGACCCAATAAGAGGCGGGAAAATCATCATTCAGGCCAAACGGTACACAAACACCGTAGGTGTGTCAGCGGTCCGCGACCTGTATGGAACAATTCTCAACGAAGGTGCGAACAAAGGCATTCTTGTAACCACCGCCAACTATGGTCCCGACGCATACGAATTCGCGAAGGATAAACCGATTACGCTGCTCAGCGGCAACGAACTCCTCTACCTTTTGCAGAAGCACGGCCATAAAGCACGCATCGATTTGGCAGAGGCGCGACTACTCGCAGCGGAGCGAGAAAAGACCGATGCCAAATAGCCGAGCGGAATAGCTACGGTCAGTGGTTTGCTCACCGTGGGTTCTTCCATTGTTGGCACGAAAGGAGAAAAGCCCACGGTCCGGAATGCGCTGACTGTGGCTACCCGCGTGGAGGCGCCAAGTGCAGTTATTTGATTCCATCCCCCGAGTCGAGTTCAGACCGATGTGGTACAACGAGTCTCAATTCAAATACCACAACATCTCCGCCCGGCCGCCCATTTGCGCAATTCGTGCCCTACTTGAGAACTGGTTTGAGCGCTTCCCTGCAGAAGCTAAGGGCGACCTTCGAGGACGGTTTAGGTCGAGGATCAATTCGGAACATCGATCGGCGTTTTTTGAACTTTACGTGCATGAAATGCTTCACCGTATGGGCTATCAGGCGGTTGCCCACCCACCGGTCGACGGCGTCCGTACGCATCCGGATTTCCTCGTGATGCGCGATTCGCAACCCAAGTTTTATATGGAAGTCACGGCAACATACTCCCCAAATGAGGAACAGGCAGCCGAGGCCAGAACCGCAGACATGTACGACAAGGTGAACGATCTAGACAGCCCTAACTTCTTCCTGGGTATCCAGTCGATTGGCGCGCCGTCGGAATCTCTGCCAAAGCGGGACTTGAACAGGAAACTACAGGCGTGGCTTGGTACGCTCGATCCCGATGCAGTCGCCGCGGAATGCTCCTTGGGAAAAGCGTACCCGTCCGTAGAGTTGCCATTTGACGGATGCCGGGTGACGTTCGAGGCCATACCCAAGGGCACCGAGAATCGGGGCCGCCAAGGCATCCGAACGCTCGGGATCATTCTGCCAGAAACGGTAACTGGAAGTGCAAGCATGGCAATTCGGGACGCGGTCTCCCTGAAAGCAAGAAAGTACAAGGAGCTGTCCTATCCCCTCATCGTCGCCCTAAACGTTATGAGTGAGTTCTGCCATGAGATTGACATAATGGACGGACTCATGGGCACAGAGAGCGTAAAAGCGACCCTTCAACCGGATGGCACCATAAAGACAATATGGAATCTGCGAGATCCCAACGGCGCGTGGATGGGGCCGGATGGGGCACGAAATTGTACAGTAAGCGCCGCCATGATAGTGGCGCAGCTTAACCCATGGACTATCGCGATTGACACGCCCGAGCTAATTCATAATCCGTGGGCCATATTGCCCCTCGACGAGACGCTTTGGCCCCTGCCGCAGAGAGTCGTGTTGAACAACCGCGTCATTCGTAAGGCGGGGAAGAGCGCGAAGGCTTTGCTCGGTCTTCCCGATCCATGGCCTGTTCCTGAAAACGGATGGAATTAGTCGCTGACGCGCGACACGCTGGCTGGCGCGGACCCTGTTCTTGGGGGCTGCGATTTTCCGAAGGAACTTGTGGGAGCTGCAAAAGGCAGTGACAAGTGGCTAGTGACGAGAAACAGCAGGTAGCGCGAGGGCTTGGAAGGGATGGCGAACCATCCCCACTGTCGCTTGCCACGCCGTTAAATCAGTGTACGCTTGGAACCCGCAATAATGCAGCGGAAGCAGGCTTACCCCGAAATAATCCGGCGGACGTCTTTCAAGAGGACGAACAGGTGCATCGGGTCGGTCGGCGAAGGGATGAAATCGAATTCCTGGTAGAAATCCCTGGCGGCCTCGTCTTTGGCATGAACCGCCAAGGCGCGGATGCCGGCAATGTCGGCCGCTTGTAGCGTACGCTGCATCGCGTCTCTCAAAAGTGCCTTACCGATCCCCTGACCTTGCCAGCGACGGTCTACTGCCAGACGCGCCAGCAGCATGACGGGCACCGGATGGCACGCCAAGCCCTTAGTTAAACGCTCGGGCGCTTCTTCGCGGGTCCCATGGCCCACAGCGAGGGTATGGTATCCGACGACCGTTTCCCCCACCAGTCCAACGTATGTCTGCGCGGCGCCTGCCTGCTGATTCTGCCAAGCGTAGCGCAACAGGTATCGGTTCAGTTCTTCCCGGCCGCAATCGAAGCCTTCGATCCGATGCTCGGGGCACAATTTTTCCACTCGTCGGTCAGCGCTCACTGATTGGACCCGGCATCAAAAAATCCCGGTTCTTTTAAGAGACGCTCCAGCCGAGGCAGAGGACGGGGGGGCGCATCGAGGGCAGCTAAGAACGCTTTCCACTGTACGTTATTCAGGCTGAAGATCCTACGATCCGCAAGCGCCTCATCGGCACGCGCGAGCGCGCTCTCGAGCACGAATTCGCTGACGGAGCGACGGGAAGTCGCCGCCGCTGCCTGGAGCGTCCGTTTGGCTTGGCGCGTAAGTCGCAGGTCGAGTTTTTCGCTACGCGTGGCTCTTGACCGCATGGCTCCTCCTTGTGATATTCAGATTATCGCTCTTGCCCGACAATGTCAAGACAAAAGCAAACTGACCCACTACTTAACTTGAAACCCGCGAGGTTTTACCGTATCCTGAGGGCATAGGAAGTGAAAACTGAGAGCCGGTCATGCAATTAAACGTCCCACCTGACCTTGAGACGCTCATCAACAAACGCCTTTCCAGCGGCGGCTATACGAGCAACGAAGACGTGCTCCGCCGCGCTCTGGAAGCGCAGGACGCCGAGGAAGGCTGGACCGACGAGGGACGCCGGGCCTTGTCCGCTCATATCGAGGATGGCGCAAAGCGATCATCGGTTTAACGGGTGGATGGTACGAACGGCAATGGCAGTGACCTTGTTGATCGGCTTTTCTGATCTTTCGCTGGTGATAAACTCTTCGGCCCCGACAGAAAGCGCTGCCGCAATGTGAAGGGCATCCATGGCGTGAAGATCAGAGTTCCTGGCTTGCGAAAAGGCTTCCTTGGCAAGCGGTTCGCCGATTGACGCCCAGGCACTCACGGATTGGAAGAAAGTTTCGTAGAACCGCGCCTCGCTCTCCCGGTGATGGCGAAGGGCTTTCGGCAACACTTCGAGCCGCACAAAGGCGCTGGAGGCAAAGGTCCTGTCGGGGTCATCGAGCACAGTCATGGCAAGCCGGGCAACCTCTTCGGCGCCGCGGGCTGCGGCGATTAGGACGCCCGAATCCACAAAGGTCAGCTTGCTCATTTCTCAATCCCGGGGTCGTTGCGTTGTTCGGAGACTTCATCCTCAATTTCATCCCACCCCAGAGGCCTTTCCCCCGAGGACATAATCTGACCCCGAATTTCCCAAAGGCGTTTCCCCATCGAAGTGCGCGGCTCATAGGGCGGCAAACTCTCCCCCTCGGCCGCTGTTGGCATTTCGCTTGTCCGGTTCCTCATAGACATCTCCTGTCACGACTACTCTAACACAACGCGCAAAAGAACTCATTTACGTCTGATGCGGAGCCTGGTCCCGACCCATTCGAACCACATCGAGAGCCAGTCGGACATCAATGCCCTTCTCCTGCCTCAAGAGAATCGCGGGCTGGCGCAGACCCTGTTCGTTGGGGTCGGCGATTGTGGCAATCTTGTTTTCGCTGAACGTCGTAGGTGACAGGTCGTAGGTGGGGGCGAATTCCCACATGCCATCTACCCCCTACCACCGTAGGACTCCCACATGCCATCTACCACCTACGATCTACCCGATTGAAACTAGCGATGTATAATGAGGATATGGCCAAGCACTTGATCGACATGTCGGAAGCGGAAGCAACCCGCGACTTCACGTCGCTGCTGGCGCGAGGGCGCGAGGGCGCGGAAGTTGTCATCAAGAACGGCACACGGCCCGTAGCCGTGGTGCGTCCTGCCGAACCTCATGTCCGGCTGCTCTCTGAATCTCTTCGCCTCGCCCGAGAGCACGGCTCGACGGCCACGCCCGATGAGAATTTCGCCAAGGATGTGGCCGCCGCCGTCGAGAGCCATCGCGAACCACTGAAGCCGCCCGCATGGGACTAATCCTGGGTACCATCTCATCTATCAAGAAGGCGCAATGAAGGAGCCACGCACATGACGGAATTGGGGCAGGAGAGAAAAATTGTGGTGAGCAAGGATGGTCCTTATCTGGTATCGGGAGACGTACCTCTCGCGCGTCAGGTCATCACCCCCAACAGCGATGGAATGTCCTGGGAATGGAAGGAAGGCAAAGCGTTTGACGCGAAGCCAGGTTACGCGCTTTGCCGTTGCGGCCATTCCCGGAGCGCACCCTTCTGTGACGGTTCGCATACCAAGATCGGGTTCGATGGCCGTGAGACCGCGAGCCGCGTGCCTTACGCCCGGCAGGCAGAAACCCTTGATGGGCCCACCTTGGTTCTGAGCGATGCTGAAAACCTCTGCGCGTTCGCCCGGTTCTGCGATCCGGGCGGAAAGATTTGGTCGCTCATGGAAAGGACCGATGAGCCCGAGGTCCGTGAACTGGTGATCCGCGAGGCGATGCATTGTCCGTCGGGCCGCTTGGTCATTCACGATAAGAAAACGCATAAAGAAATCGAGCAACCTCTACCTGCCTCGATTGGCGTGGTCGAAGATCCGGCACTGGGATGCAGTGGGCCGCTCTGGGTTCGAGGGGGCATTCCGATCGAATCCGCGAATGGCAAGCGCTATGAGACGCGCAACCGAGTGACGTTGTGCCGGTGCGGAGCCTCTGACAACAAGCCTTTCTGCAATGGCAGCCACGCCAGCATGAAGTTCCAGGACGGCATCAAGAAATGAAAGACCAGGGCCTTGGCTTGCTAGATTCTTACGAACGTCTGCTTGCGGTACATGTAATACAGGCCCACCCACAGGACGCCGAAGGCTCCGAAGGCCAGTAGGAAGTCGCCGAACATCCCCAGGTGTCCGGCGAGGCCGGCGAACACCGTGTGGCTGGTCTGCGTGAAGTCGATGACGTCCCGAGCCATGTAAGCGACGATGGCGTTCATGCCGATCACGATGAAGGGGAACGCCCAGCGCCGGTAGCCCAGCACGTCGATGAGCCAGTAGAATAGGGCCAGCAGCAGCAGGCACCAGCCGCCTGACCACAGCACCATCGAGCTGGTCCAGAGGTGCTTGATAATCGGGAAGGCGAAACTCCAAAGCCAGCCGCCCGCAAGGCACCCGAGGCCCGCGCCCGCCAGCAGCAGCGCCTTGCGCGTCCCGGGCAGCTTCGAGCGCAGCAAGTGCCCGGCCAGCACGCCCATCAGCACCGTGGCGCCGAAGACCAGGCTGCTCAAAATCCACGTGTACGGGGTGCCGTCCTGGAAGCGGCCGAGCAGCGCCTTGTCGATGTACATGGCCAGGTTGCCGTCCGGGGTGAGAACGCCCGCGCCGTAGCCCGGCACCGGCACGAACCGCATGAGCGCCCAGTAAACCACCAGCAACGCGCCCCCCAGCGCCGCCTGCCCACTTATCGGCAACTCCACGAGCGCGATCGAGGAAATCAAGTACCCGGCGGCGATGGATTGCAGGGTGTTGCTATAGAACTGGAGGTTGTGGGAGTCAAAGGCCAGCAGGTGCCCCTGCGCGATCATACCCAGAATCCACAGCACCACCACGCGATAGACCACCTTGCGATATATACTGCCGCGGCTGTCGCCACGCTCGACGCGCTTGCCCACCGAGAAGGGCATGGCCACTCCCACGATGAACAGGAACAGGGGCATGATCAGATCCCAGCCCACGAAGCCTTCCCACACGACGTGGTCGAATTGCCGGTCCAGCCAGGGCGGAAGCGGGTTTCGAAACAGCTTGCAGAACTCCATCACCAACGGTCCGCCGCCGGCAATCCAGAACATGTCGAAGCCGCGCAAGGCGTCTACCGACACGATGCGCTGGGAGGGCGGGACGGCGTGCGGTTCGGGTTTTCCAGGTTTGTTTTGGTCCATGCTCGTCCTTCCTTTCAATTTAGATCGGAATACAATTTCAGCGCAAACGCAAAGATATCATATCTCAGGCGGCAGTCTCGCTAGCGAATTCGCCACGGCAGGTCGGGGCTGGGGCGCGAGCTACCAACCCGCCTCAAAAAGGACTCTTGACAACCTACGCATAATATGGTAGCCTACCATGTGATGCTAGGCTGTTCTGCCATGAGCGCCGAGATCTCGCGGATGACTCCCCCATTCTTCTTTCCATATCGACGATATGTCACTGCCTGCCCTTTGCCACGGCGACCGTAGTAATTTAGAAAGTGAGGGAGCAACGCGGGGATGTCTATGAAAACAAAAGGTCGGCTTTTCACAGCCCAGGGCAAAGCGGGAATGTCTATGAAAACAAAGGCAGTTAGCCGTCGAGAGCGGGAATGTTGTTGAAAAGAAACAGGATTCAGGAGTCAGACTGAAGGGCATCTGCTCTCCGCCGGCTGCCTCCTGCTTACTGCCTGGCGGTAGATGGGGGAGAACGACCTGCTCCGGAGAACGCGACCTGCGCTACTTCCCCACGCAAAACGTCGAGAAGATGATATCCAATACATCATCGACATACGTCGCGCCGGTGATTTGATCGAGCGGGCGAAGGGCCTCATACAGATCAATTAGAAGCATCTCGTGGGGCACGTTTTGCTCGGCAGCCTGACGGGCCTTGGCGAGCGCCTGAAGCGAATCCCTGAGAAGTTGCTGGTGGCGCAAGTTGGTGATGAGCTCACCCTCCGGGCCCAGGTCGCGCGCCGGTGCGGCAATCTCCAGGATTTTCTCCCTCAGTTGCGGTATTCCTTCCCCGGTCAAGGCTGACGTCCAAACGACTTGCGGTGCGACAACGGCCACCTCCGGCTCAACGCTGAGCGCACTTTCGAGTTGTTGGCTCGAAATCCTGCAAGGGAGATCGAATTTGTTGCAGGCTATCAGAAGCGCACCCAGTGGGCGCACTCTGCTTAACAAAATCGAATCTGCGTCGGTCCATCCCTCGGAGGCGTCAACCACCAGGAGGCGCAGGTCCGAATCGGCGATGGCCTGAAAGGACTTCTCCACGCCGATCCTTTCCACCTCATTCTTCGTGTGACGGATGCCCGCCGTATCCACGAAACGCAACGGTATGCCTCCGAGGTTGGCGGTTTCGGCCACCAGATCCCGTGTTGTCCCCGGCGTCGAAGTCACTATAGCTCGCTCTTCATCTAAGAGGCGGTTGAACAGGCTCGACTTGCCGACGTTCGGGCGACCCACAATAGCCAGGGTCAGTCCTTCGCGAACAATCCTGCCGTAGGCGTAGCCTTGCGCCAAGCGATCGAGGTCCGTGCGGAGCTTGTCAGTGCGGGCGACTATTTCCTGCCACTCCGTCACGGCCACATCGTCTTCGGCAAAGTCAATGCCGGCCTCCAACCTGGCAATGAGTTCGAGCAAAACCTGTTTGTGCGGTTTGAGGCGAGCGGAGACAGCGCCTTCGAGTTGTTGTGCCGCCACGCGGGCTTGGTAGAGCGTGCGCGACTCGACAAGGTCGCGGACTGCCTCTGCTTGCGTCAGGTCGATGCGCCCGTTCAGAAACCCCCGCATGGTAAACTCGCCCGGCTCGGCAGCGCGCGCCCCTCGGCTAAGGCAGCATTCCACCAGATATCGAAGGATTACCGGAGCGCCATGGCAGGAAATCTCGACGACGTCTTCCGCCGTGTAGGAATGAGGGCGTCGGAAACAAGTGACCACAACCTGGTCCAGAACCCTGTCGCCCTGCGGATCGCAAAACTCGCCCAGCGTGCCCCGCTGGGTTTCCAGCGGCAAGTTCGGGAAACGGATGAGGCTAGTGGCGATTTCGATAGCCTGACTTCCCGACAGGCGCACCACCCCCAGGCCGCCGCGGCCGGGCGGCGTGGCAATGGCCACGATGGTGTCTTCATGCAGCATGGTAGGGGGCAACCCTCGTGGTCAAGGCCAGGGTTGTCCAATCTTGCAGTTGACGGGGGTCCTCAGCGCGGCTTTGCCGCCCCGATGTGCGGAAAGCCTCCGGCTTTCCGCAATGCCAGTACCTTCTCCTCCTCCGCGCAGGCTGGAAGGCTCAGCCTTCCAGCCTGCGCGGAGCAAGTTCTTCTGGACGCACATCCTTCGGAAAGGCGAAGCCTTTCCGCACATCAGGTGGCGGAGCCGCAGGCCATCGTTGACGGATTGACACAAGCCTGCCAGAAGGGCCGCCCCTACGGGGGTCTGGCCGGCAGAATCACAACTCTGCGCTCGGGGCCCACGCCTTCGCTTACGGTGCGGAGGTTCGGCCGGTCTCTCAGCGCCAGATGAATGATGCGCCTCTCCCGTGGGGTCATGGGGCTTAAGGCAAAGGGAGCACCGCTCTCCACCACCCGTTCTGCGGCGACTTGCGCAGTGAGTTTTAGTTCTTCCGTGCGCATGCGCCGCCAGTCGTTGCAGTCGAAGGCGATTATGCCGAGGTGCTCTTCCCGCAATCGCGCCGCCTTCAGAACTACATGCTCGAGGGCGTCCAGAAGGGCTCCATTCCGCTCCAAGAGGAGGTCGGCGTCCGCGCCCGTAAAATCTGCCACATACTCCGGCGACTCGAGGTCCGAGGGGTCCTGAAGCAGGGGGTGAATTGCAAAGCAGAGCGCAAACCCGCCTTGTTGCATGATCTGATTCAGAAGAGAGTCAATCGCTGCAAGGTAGTTCTCCAGCCCGTGGGTTGAGGTCTGCGCGGCAGGCGGCATATCCATCGAAGGCCGATCTTTCACCTCGGGCGTGTTGCTGGGGCCGGGGGGGTCTGGGGGGGGATGGGCATCAATTTGTTGATCATAACTTGCTGCAAAATCCCCACGATGTTGGCGGTCAGAAAATAGAGAACGAGGCCGCTGGCAAAATTATAAAACATGATGCCGATAACAATCGGCATGAACATCATCATACGTTGCTGGGCGGGATCAGCGCTGGCCACCGGAGTCATTTTCTGCATTATGAACATGGTGATGACCATAACCGTGGGCAGAATAGGAAGCGGAATCCCAAAGGGATGGAATCTATCCGGCGCTGAAAGGTCCGTGATCCAAAGTATCCAGGGAGCGTGACGTAGTTCGATAGGCAGGTCAAGCACCCGGTAAAAGCCGTAAAGAAAGGGCATTTGGAGGGCCATCGGCAAGCACCCGCCCAGGGGATTAACGTGGTGCTCCTTGTAGAGCTTCATGACCTCCTCGTTCATGCGCTGCTTGCGTGGATCGTTGAACTTGGTACCCTTGTATTTATCCTGGATGCTCTTGACGAGCGGGCCAATGCGCTGCATCTCCTGCGCCGAGCGGATACTCTTCAATTTCAGCGGGAACAATGCGAAGTTGATCAACACGGTCAGGAGCACAATCGCCCAGCCGTAGTTGTGCACCCAGCGCTCGTAGATGAAGCGCAGGCCGAGGAAAAGAGGTTTGGCAACGAAGGCGAACCATCCGAAGTCCACCAGGGAATCCAGCGGGGGCTTTTCGGCGCGCAGCACCTCCAGGTCTTTCGGCCCCACGAACAGCCGAAAGGCCAGAGGCTTTGGCTGCGCCTGCCCCAACTGTGCAAAGAGCGGGCTGGGCTTATCAGAGTCCTTCCCATTCCAGTCCGTGGGAGTCCAGGTTTGCCGGCCAAGCCGAAAGGTCTCGTCCGGAAAATCGGGCAAGAAGATTCCTGCGAAGTAGCGGTCCTCCAAGCCCGCGAGCTGAAATGGGGCGGGGACCAAGCGGTCGGCCTTCAGTTTCGATTGCGCCACAGTACTCAAATCACCCACGGAACCGTAAACACCTAGCGCATGGGTATTGATAAGAGCGGGTAACAGGGAGTGGTCCCCAAACCCGCCCGGCCATGCGATCTCCATGGGCAAGTAGCGGCCTGCTTCAACTACGCTTACTTCGGCGTGGACCTCATAATTCGTCCCTAAAGTAAAAGCCTTGTGCGCCTGCACCTTGCCATCGCTGTAGGTGAACTCGACCTTGACGGGTGGCTTCAGCGGCATGCCGGAGGGCGTTGCAACATAGAGCGCTGAGTTCAGCTTGCTCGCCAGCTCGCCATCGGCAACGCTCAGGCTCATGGGGAAGCCGAGCTTTCCGCACGCCTCGTCATCGATGACATCCAGAGGAGCTTCTTTTGCGTCGCGGTATTTCTTGAGTATCCAACTCTCCACGACGGCCCCCCGCGTGGAAAAGGTCACCTTATAAAGGTCGCTTTCGACGACGATGTCTTCTGGCTTACTGCCTTCAATAACCGGAATGGATGGAGGAAGCCGGGGGCTTACTACTGCGGCGGATGTTTTCTCCGTAGCCGGTTGGGTCTGCGCCGTAGAAATGGACTTGGAAGATGGCGAAGGGGGCTGTTCCTTAACAAAGAAAACGCGCCAAAGCAACAGCATCACAAAGGAGAGTGCGAATGCCGCCAGCACCCGCTTTTCTTGGTCCACGAAAGGTCCTCAAATCTCAGCTTCCGGGCGTCGGGGTCAGGAATGGAATCACTCGATTTTCTTCCGAACACTCCACACTCGGCAACTGTAAACGTGAAGTCAGGGCACTGGGTCGAACCCTTGGCCCCCGTATGGCCGGCAGCGCGTGAGCCGGCCAAGCGCCAAATGAATTCCCCGCCAGGCGCCCCACCTCTCAACCGCTTCATACGCGTAAGCTGAGCAAGACGGGTAGAAACGGCAGGAAGACGGTATAAGCGGAGAAAGGCAAGCCTGGTAAAACTTAATCAGACCCAGCGTAATGAACTTCACTTGGCTCGCAACTCCTCGCAAACTCCCGGCGGAGGCTGGCTGGGGAAAAGCCTCAGAACTTCCCCTTCCAGAGTCCGAAATGGGATCTTTGCCACCGACTCGCGGGGATTCACCAGTATGTCCCAGCCGCCCGGCAGATGTGCGCGGTGCAGTCGAAATACCTCGCGCAAACGGCGCTTCAGCCGATTGCGCAATACGGCATTCCCCAGGCGCGCTGGTGTGGTGACCCCAAAACGAGATTGCAGTAACCCATTGGGTCGAATAAAGACCGTGCATAATGGGGCGCTCCGGCGATGCCCTTGGTCATAGACTCGCCGAAACTCGCCTCGGCGGAGCAGCCGGAAACTCTTGGGAAAAGCTTGAGATGCCAAATGAGCTCTTATGGAGTCAGGCGGTGACGGCCCTTTAGACGCCGACGCTTTAACACGTTGCGGCCTCCCGGGGTCCTCATGCGCACGCGGAATCCATGTGTCTTGGCTCGGCGCCTACGATTAGGTTGAAAGGTCCGTTTCAAACGGCCACACTCCCTGTTAGATTTCGGCCCTCAAGGGCAATCTAGAAACATAACCCGATGCCTTACAACAAGTCAAGGCTCGGTTTGAGCACCCTCTTGGAATTCGACAGGTTTCGGTTTAACCTTATGTGAAGATACAGGGCATTTGCCGCATTACAACTTGGGAGAGAAACTGGAGTTGGCGGGATGCCGCTTCCCAGGGGAATAGCTTGCGGGCCAAAGAGGGTCCTGACAAAGCTCGCGCGAGCGGCGAGACTTCACAGCCTGGCGCGGTCTCCCTACGACGACTGGATGTTGCGCTTCCATCACTTCCTCAAGGCGAGCCAGGAATTCCAGGAAATGTGCTCGCGGACGCAATGGGAGTTTCCGCCCCAATCCACGTGGTTGGTGTTTAACGAATAAGCCCCGGCTAGCAATGGTGGGCCTACGTGGCGACTCGTTTGCCGCCACGCACAGAGCCGCGGATTGACTCGGGACCTCCCGGCGTATATCATAAGAAACCAGGATGAATAAGCAGAGGCGAAAAACAGCGGCAATTGTGTGTCCATGCTGCGGGGCGCGGCTGGAAGTGGACACAGAGCTTGGTAAGGTTCTCTTCCACGAACCGCCGCCAAGACCAGCCAAAGCTCCCGACTTGGATCACGCTTCTCAACTCCTCAAGAAAGAAGCTGAGCGCCGCGAAAGCCTCTTCAAACAAAGCGCCGAAGAGGAAAAGATCAAATCCGAACTACTCGAGCGACGATTCAAAGAGGCGCTCGAGAAGACCAAAGGCGTGCCTGCCGGACCTCCCCTCAAGGAAATTGACTTGGACTAACTGGAATTGGCGATTTGCGATTGTCGATTGCCGATTGTCGATTTTCCCGCCGTGGCGGGCTGATGGACATTGGAAGGCGCTGCCACACCACTTTTTCAATCGTCAATCGCCAATCACCAATCACCAATGAAACCCTGGTCGTCATTTGCGGCCGAAGGCCGCGCTCTTCACATTGTCGGGCTACACCTCACGCCCGCAATCTGCTATTCCTCGGGTAGCGGGCCTCGATGGTAGTGCGCATGCCGCCGCGTGTGGAGAACTCGCCGCGCACTACAGCCCACTTCGGGCGGCAGGCGCGGGCGACATCATCCAGGATACGGTTTACGGCGTTCTCGTAGAAAATGCCCAAATTTCGGTACGCAAGAATATAGTACTTCAATGACTTCAACTCCAAGCACAGCTTGTCGGGAAGGTAATGAATGGTGATGGTCCCGAAGTCCGGCAATCCGGTGCGCGGGCAGATGGAGGTGTACTCGGGGATCGAAATCGTGATGTCATAGCCACTGTACTGGTTGGGCCAAGTCTCGATTTCCGGCAGCTTTGCGTGAACCCCTGCACCGGCGTGTTCAGCAGTATATTGGGGCTGGTGAGTTTTCCCAGGCATATTTAACCTCCCTGGATTCAATCATAAACCAAAACCAGACTGGGGTAGTCTGATTATTCGCAGCGAGAATGCTGTCCAACCCTGTTAACTTCATACAACCCCATTTTGAGCGATTTTCTAAGTTTTCAGGTAAGTGGTTTATTCTTAGTGGTTTAAAAAGGCAATGCAGATTTCCATTGACATTCGCGTACTCAACTTTCATTATAGGGTGAAGCTAATGGATGGATTTTGCCATCCAAATTGTTGAGTGTGGTAGTGAACCCTGGTTGGGCACTCATTCACTGAGGAGGAATTCAGGATATGGGCAAGATAATCGGAATTGACCTTGGGACCACCAACTCCGTAGTGGCAGTAATGGAGGGCGGGGATCCCGTCGTCATAACTAACCCTGAGGGGGGACGCACCACCCCCTCGGTCGTTGCCTTTACCAAGTCCGGCGAACGACTGGTTGGGCAAGTGGCCAAGCGGCAGGCCGTCACCAACCCCGAGAATACTGTTTATTCGATCAAGCGTTTCATGGGTCGTCGGTTCAATGAGGTGCAGAGCGAAATCAAAACCGTCCCGTACAAGGTTGTGGCGGGGCCCAATGGTGAGGTTCGAGTGGTGGCCCAGGGTAAGGAATACTCGCCTCCGGAAATCTCCGCCATGATCCTTCAGAAAATGAAGGATTCGGCTGAGCAATACCTTGGCGAGAAGGTGACACAGGCGGTCATCACCGTCCCAGCTTATTTCAACGACTCTCAGCGCCAGGCCACCAAGGACTCCGGAAAGATTGCCGGCTTGGAAGTCCTGCGCATCGTGAACGAGCCCACGGCGGCTGCGCTGGCCTACGGCTTGGACAAAAAGCGGGACGAGACAATAGCCGTTTACGACTTCGGGGGCGGGACCTTCGATATTTCAATCCTTGAGGTTGGAGAGGGCGTAGTGGAGGTGAAGTCCACGAACGGCGACACGCACCTGGGTGGCGACGACATCGACAAGCGCATCATGGACTGGATTGTGGACGAGTTCCGCAAGGACCAGGGCATCGATCTTTCCAAGGACCGCATGGCGCTGCAACGCCTTAAAGAAGCTGCGGAGAAAGCCAAGATGGAACTTTCGACGGTTCTGGAAAGTGACATCAATTTGCCGTTCGTCACTGCGGATGCATCGGGTCCAAAGCACCTGAACCTGAAGTTGAGCCGGGGGCGCTTCGAACAGATGTGCGAAGACATCTTCCAACGTTCCGTGGGCCCGGTGAAGCAGGCGCTTTCCGACGCTGGTCTGACTCCAGACAAGATTGATGAGGTCGTGCTAGTGGGTGGGTCCACGCGCATCCCGCGCGTGCAGCAGGTCGTCAAGGACCTTTTCTATGGCAAGGAGCCGCACAAAGGCGTTAACCCGGACGAGGTGGTGGCGGTGGGCGCGGCGGTGCAGGCGGGCGTGCTGGGCGGCGAAGTGAAGGACTTGCTGCTGCTGGACGTTACTCCCCTGACACTGGGCGTTGAAACCCTGGGCGGCGTGATGACTCCGCTCATCCAACGCAACACCACGATTCCGACAAGAAAGAATGAAACCTTCTCCACGGCTGCGGACAGCCAGACTTCGGTTGAAATTCATGTCCTGCAAGGCGAGCGTCAGATGGCGCGCGACAACCGGACGCTGGGCAAGTTCCACCTGGTGGGAATTCCCCCTGCGCCGAGGGGCATCCCACAGATTGAGGTGACGTTTGATATCGACGCCAATGGCATTCTGAACGTTTCCGCCAAGGACCTCGGCACGGGTCAAGAACAGAAGATAACGATTACCGCTTCGAGCGGGCTCGCCAAGGAGGAAGTGGAGCGGATGACCAAGGAAGGCGAGCTGCACGCGGATGAAGACCGGCGGCGCAAGGAAGAAGTCGAAGTCAAGAACAAGGCCGACTCAATGGTGTACTCCGTGGAGAAACTGCTGAAGGAAAACCGCGATAAGATTTCTGAAAGCGACGCCAAGAACATTGAATCCGCCCTGGAAGATGCCAAGAAAACACTCCAGGAAGGCGACATCTCGAAGATCAATGCGGCTGTGGACCGACTGACGTCAGCCTCGCACAAGCTGGCAGAAGCGATGTACAAGCAGGCCTCTTCCGCGCGCGCGGCGCAAGAGGCCCCTGGCAGCGCCCCTGGAGCTTCAACCTCGGCCAGCGGTGCCGCGGGTCCAGCGGGCAAATCGAAGGGCGATGGCGAAGTGATCGACGCAGAAGTGGTGGATAGCGACGACAAGAAGAAGAACTGAGAACTACAGTCGAAAGTCGAGAGTCGACAGTTGAAAGTACTGCAGTCGATCAACAGCAGCTATTTTTCGGAGGGAGAGACATAGAAACAGTCTACGGCCAAGAGGAAGAAAGTCGATACTCTCGACTCTCGACTGTAGACTGTGAACTGCTCTTATGGAACATCGAGCCCAGATGGGAGTGGAATGCCCGCAATGCCACTGGAGGCAATTCATGGAGCTAGGTTTGGATCAGGCCATCATGGATACTCCTGTGGCCAGGGAGATCCAGCGCCAATTACAGGAATGGTTGCGCTCCCGGTGCCCTGACCACCTGGGCCCGATCATGGCGAAAATGAGGAACTGAAAGGCTAGGGGCTGGGGACTAGGGCAAGGGTTGCAGGGCA